>JARLHB010000021.1 GCA_031292465.1 Ignavibacteriaceae bacterium | reverse complement strand
TTAAAGTTATTAAATCTCAACAACCAGAAGAAAAAGCAAGAGCGTTAAGGGAAATAAATATCCTTTCATCCTTAAAATCTGAATATTTTCCAATCTTATATGATTACGGAGAATATAGAAATGGGGACGAAAATGTTTTATATGTTATTGAGGAATATATAACTGGTCAAAATCTTAGAGAAATAATAAATAGTATTAGTTCTCATAGGTTAGATTATAAAAGCTGTAACCGAATAATATCTTCGCTTTTAAAAGCCCTCATTTTAATAGAGCCACTACAGTTAGTACATCGAGATATCAAACCTGAAAATATAATCGTTTCATCTGAACGTGTTGTATTACTTGATTTTGGAATTGCACGAGATATTTCAAAAACATCCCTTACTGAAACATTTGCGATTTTTGGTCCAATGACTCCCGGTTATGCACCACCGGAACAAATAAAAAATGAAAAAAGGAAAATATCCTTTAGAACCGATTTATTTTCAATTGCTGTAGTCTTCTATGAAATATTGACTGACCATAACCCTTTTGGTGCCGGGACTTCGAGTGCAAATGAAGTTTTAAATATAACAATCTCTTTTAATCCACAAACCTTATCATCATTGGGTTTCAACAAAACTTTCGATGAGTTTATTTTCAAATGTTTCGAAAAAAATTGTCATCGTAGACCTGCTAGCTTAATTCTAGCAAAACAACTTTTTGATAATATAAACTGGGAGTTATAATGTTTTTACTTCAACAAGGCTGGGGAATGTTAACATTTATTAATAATTTTCTAAGTAATCATTCTAATTCAGGTATAATTCTTTCGCCTCGAATTTGTGAAAGAAGTCAACTTGAGCGTTATTACCCAAATATTTCTGAAATCCCTAATTCAGAAATATTTTTCGATCCTCATTTTTATGAACCCAGGACTGATCTTCCTAGAATTCTTTCATATCCTTATTTCAACAACTTTAATTTTCAAACAACAACTTTCAACCATTCGGATTTTTGTAATCAAGTGATTGAATATCAAGCAAACGTATTAAATCTTCATAATATTATCTTGCCAGGTCGTTATACAAATTCACTTTCTGAAAGTTGGCTAGATATGCAGCGTACATTTGCAGAACTTGGCAATAACTATCGTTCACTTCACGAAATATATTCCACTTTAGCAATTGGCCCAGACTTAATTCTAAATCCCGATCATTTTAATACAATTATTGACGAAGTAATCAATTACCCTGTCGATGGAATATATCTTGTTTTTGAGCACCCATCTCATGATTTTCTATTGAGCGAGGAATTTATATATGTAATTTTAGATGCAATTTTAAGTATTTCTTTATCAAAGAAAAAAATAATATTAGGGTATTCTAATCATCAATCAATTATTTTTTATGCTTCTGGTATAGATTATTTAGCATCAGGAAATTATAGAAACGTTCGAGCATTTGATCACCTAAATTCTACTGATAGAGATAATGATAATCTAAGAAAAGGTGTCTGGTATTTTGATGGAAATACATTTGGAGAGTATAAAATACCTGCTCTTGGCTTGGCATTTAGAAGGAACCTTCGTAATCATTTCGGCCCTATAACAAATTATAATAGTACTTTATTATCAAGCAATAATCCGACAACTATCCCTTGGCGCGAACCTGATGCTTTTAGTAATTACTTTGATTTATTAAATCATTATTGTTCGGAAATAAATAATATCATCAAAAATCAAAGAGCAAATTACTTATTGAATTTTTTTAATTCAAGAAGGGATACAAATCAAGCATTGAGTAATGCTAACTTTAATTTTGGTGACAGAGGCTTTAATAATCACATTGAAGGAACAATAGCGGCATTAGAAGCATTTATTAGAGACAGAAGCTCTGACATTATAAATCTATAGTAAAGGTAAATATATTATTCACTAAAAGATTATAATTCTAAAACTAGATAATTCCATACTATTAGTATATATATTCTAATTCTACATGATTATCCAGGTTGATATATTATAAATGTAAATTATCTCAATTAATATCTTTACTCCTCATCCTCATATTCCACCAAAGAGCGTACGTCATAATTTTTTAACTTTTCACGGCCTTTAAGAGCGGTTAGCTCAACTACAAAAGAAATCTGCACTACTTCCCCGCCAAGCCTTTCAATCAGTTTGGCAGCGGCTTTTGCCGTGCCGCCTGTGGCAAGCAGGTCATCGTGGAGGAGAACTCTTTCACCTATTTTAATGGCATCTTTATGTATCTCGATTGTGTCGGTTCCATATTCAAGGGCGTAGGTAATGCTTTCTGTTTCGGCCGGCAGTTTCCCGGGTTTGCGGATCGGGATAAATCCTGCGTTAAGCTTTTCAGCAAGCATTGCCCCGAAAATAAATCCTCTTGATTCTATTCCGACAACTTTAGTAACGTTTAAGTCCTTTGCAAAAGCGAGTAACTGTTTAAGTGTTTCGTTTATTGCCTCTGGCTCTTTAAGAAGTGTTGTAACATCTTTAAATGAAATCCCTTTTTTAGGAAAATCCTGCACTTCCCTAATGTACTTCTTTAAATCGTGTGCCATTCGTTCCTCTATTTGTGAAACAAAATTAATTATTAATAATCAAATTCAATACAAATTATAAATTACTAAACTTTAGTAATCTATAGAAAAACACACCCCTTGCTCCCCTCTCAAGAGGGAAATAAAAAGCATGCCGGCCACCAGGGTGTGCGGCAAATAAAATGTAGGAATTTGATTTATCAAATTCTTACATATATAAATATCTAATAATTGCGGCTAAAGCCGATAGGTTCGGGATATTATTTCCCCCGGGTTAAAACCCGGGGCTATTTAATAATATTTTTACTATGTAAATAACAAATCAATTTAAATCCCGTTTAACCTTACGGTTCAAAAACTTTTTGAAATTATCCAAGGCAAAACAGTTTATTACTTCGCTGTATTTCACTCCGCCTTTTCTTGCCGTAATAATACCGTACTTAATATACGATATATCTTCAACAGAATGCGCATCGGGATTTATGGAAAACATACAGCCTTTTTCACGTGCATAATAAATCCGGCGCCAGTCCAAATCAAGCCGGTGCGGATTTGCATTTATCTCAATAGCTACATTATTCGTCGCGCAGGCATCAATAACTTTTTTAACATCAAATTTGTAAGGCTCGCGTGAAAGCAGCAGTCTGCCTGAAGGATGCGCCAGCATATCTGTATATGGATTTTCTACAGCCTTTATAAGCCTCTTCGTCATTTCTGCTTCTTCCATGTTAAACCTTGAATGGATTGAAGCTGCGATGAAATCAAAATTTGCAAGAAAATCTTTTGAATAATCTAAGTCGCCGTTCGGCAGTATATCCGATTCTACGCCATGAAATATATGCACATTATAACCGGAAGCTATTTCTTTAATTTCCTTTTTCTGAAGCAGCACTCTTTCTTCGTTTAATCCGTTGGCATAAACGGCAAATTTGCTGTGGTCGCAGACGGCGGCATATTCAAATCCCTCTTTCTGCGCTTCTGCAATCATTTCCTTTAATGTATTACGCGCATCCGAATATGTGGTGTGAAAATGCAGTAATCCTTTAAAGTGGTCAATGGATAGATCTGAATTTTCTTTTAACTTAACATTCGTCTGCTCAAAATATTCCCTTTCCCTCATTTCAGGGATGACATACGGAAAATTGATGCTTTCAAATATACTATGCTCATTACCTGAATATTTAATATTTTCTACGGCGTTAATCCCTTGTATAAATTCTTCACTGCCGGTGGTAAGGAATAATTGCCTGCAATATTCTTCTTCGCTTGCAACAATAAATAATACAACCGGCACAGGATAGCCGTTCTGAATAATTATTTTGTCTTCCTGTTCTGTATATTCAAATTCTTTCTTTAACTCTGCAAGGAATTTCTTTTTATCCGTGGCTAATGCAACAAAAGCAATTTCCGAAATAATTTCCATTCCCCGTCTTAACTGGCCGGTATGGACAATTTTGTTTAAGTACTTAAACCTTGATACCCGTTCAAGAATTTCTTCAGAAATAATATCGGCAGTGCTTAATAAAATATATTTGCTGTAAGTTTTAAACTTTTCAATTGCATCAATTATTTTGGCTTGTGAGGCTTCCCCGAATCCTTTTAACAAAGCGAGGCGGTTTTCTTTGCAGGCGTATTCAAGTTCCCCGATGTTTGATATTCCAAGTTCTGTAAACAATATCTGGATTTTCTTTGGCCCGAGTCCCCTTATTTTTAGTAAATCATTTATTCCTTCGGGGACATCTTTTTTTAATTCCTCATATAGCGAAGAGATACCCGTTTCACAAAACTCATAAATAACAGCCTGCAGGCTGTTACCAATGCCTTTTATTTCATTAAGGGATTTATTCTTTACGGCTAAGCCAATTGCCGCACCGTATTTCTTAATTGCATCTGCGCCGTTCCTGAAGGCGTTAACCTTAAATTGGTTCTCACCTTTATACTCCATTAAATCGGCAATGCTTTCAAGCAGTGCGGCTATTTCTTTTTTACCGGGCATGACTAAACCATTTTACAATAAAATACATTTGTATATAAACCGAGCAAAAACCTAAAACAGCCCCTGCCAGAACCTGCGGCAAAGTATGGAATTTTAACTTAACCCTGGACCACCCTACAAGAACCGGTATGAAAAAGAAAATAAGTCCGGCCGGCCCTATTGTAAAGAATACAGAAGCAAGAGCGCCGCACGCTCCGATTGCATGTACGCTTATTTTCCAGAATTTATTTATTAAAACTACTATAAATATATTTGAAATATAACAAAACCAAAATGCTACCGGAATAATATTTATCCGGTAATATATCAATATGCCGAGGCCGGTAAGATAAATTAATGATGAGAGTAAAAAAGGAGTCGTCCTCTCTTCTTTTATTGATGCGTCCATATCTACAAGCCTGCCTTTGTGCTTAAACAGCAGGAACAGTGCTATATGAAGGGCAAAACCGAAAATAAAAGTTACTATAAGCAGCACAAGGCGTTTTGCAAAATCGCTTTCCAGGTTAAATGCAAAATAAATATAGATAAGCACTGTGAAAGAAGGCGGTACAAAGAGGGTTGAAATAAATCGTGCAATTTTTTTAGAAAACAGCTTATCCAAAATAAGTCCTTAGAATTTAAACAGACAACAAAATAACGGCAGTTAATTTATAAGGCCATTTCAAACAGCCGGTTTAAAAGAGATTAATTCTTCAAGGTATTTTAATAAAATATCTTCCACTTCACGGTATTCATAGACCTGCATAAGCGCCTGCCTTACCTGTGAAGCATTATAAAAGGCTTTCAGGTAGCCAGTATAGAATTTCCTGTGCTCAAGGACGGCTCTTTTTTCGCCCTTTGATACAACGCCGTGCTGTAAATGCCTTAGGCATGTTTTTATTTTAAGCTCTTCATCAAATGAAGTAGAAATATATCCGTTTGCCAGAAGGTCTTTAATTTCTTTAAATACCCAGGGATTGCCTATGGCGCCGCGTGCAATCATAACACCGTCTGCGTTGGTCTCATCAAAAGCACGTTTTACATCTTCCGCAGTAAGAACATTTCCGTTAAGCACAACTGGTATGCTTACGGCTTCTTTAACCTTTGCTATCCACGACCAGTCCGGATCTCCTTTATGCCCCATTACCCTTGTTCTGCAATGAACTGTAATAGCTTTTACGCCCACGTCTTCCATGCGTTTGGCAACTTCAACAATCTTTATGCTGTCTGAATCCATGCCAAGCCTTGTTTTAACCGTAACCGGAATGGAAACAGCATCAACTACGCCTTTAACAAGCTTCTGCATATATTCGGGGTCTTTAAGCAGTCCGGCGCCGGCGCCGCATCCTACAACATTTTTAACCCAGCAGCCAGCATTTATATCTATAATTTCTGGATTTTCCTCTTCGGCAATTTTTGCTGCGCCTATCATTGATTCAATAGCCCCGCCGTATATCTGTATGCCTACGGGCCTTTCTTCGTCTATAATTTTCAGCTTGCTGTGTGTCTTTTTATTTTTGCGAACCAAGCCCTCAGAGTTAACAAATTCCGTATATACAATATCAGCGCCAAGTTCATGGCAGATATACCTGAAGGACACATCGGTAACGTTCTCCATAGGAGCAAGCAGTATGGCTTTGTCTAATTTTATTTTTCCAACTTCAAACATAAAAGCTATTATATATTACAATATTTCGTGTACTTAAATTCTGTTTTTTACGTTACAAAGATAAGAATTTACATTTAAATAATCTGTCGGGTGGGATTGATGCAGTGCATTCCATTTTATAATATGCGCTTGTAGAATCATGTATATATCGTTAGATGTGTTTTTACTTTGGCCTTTGCACTTCTTCTGCATTGCAAATAAATTGCATAAAATATCAATGAATAATTTTCTCAATCACTGCATCTGCAAATTCGCGCGTACCAACGTAGTTGACTGAATTTATATCCCTGGTTACATATTTGCCTTCGGCAATAACGGCTGCAACAGCTTTCTCAATTTTATTCGCTGCATCTTTTTCACCTATATATTCAAGCATCATAACGCCTGCAAGTACCTGTGCAGAAGGATTGGCAATATTTTTTCCGGCAATATCCGGCGCAGAGCCGTGCACCGCCTCAAATATTGCAACGTTATCGCCTATGTTAGCGCCTGGAGCCATGCCAAGCCCACCGACTAAACCCGATGCTAAGTCAGACAATATATCACCGAACAGGTTGGTTGTAACAATACAATCAAACTGGTAAGGATTCATAACCATCTGCATTGCCATGTTATCTACAATTTTATCTTCAAATATAATTTCAGGGTATTCAGGGGACATCTGCCTGGCTACTTCAAGAAACAATCCGCCCGTGAATTTTAAGATATTAGCCTTATGCACCACAGTCAATTTTTTCCTGTTATGCTTCCTTGCATATTCAAAAGCGTAACGGATAATCCGTTCGGAGCCTCTTTTTGTAATAATACCTATTGTCTCTGCGGCAGTATGGCTGCTGTCTATGTAATGCTCTATACCTGAATAAAATTCTTCCAGGTTTTCACGGAATATTATCAGGTCAATATGATCGAAGTATAATGTTTTAATACCTGTAAAAGTTTTAGCCGGGCGCTGATTGCAGAATAATTCAAACTCTTTGCGAAGCGCTACATTAACGCTTCTGAATCCCTTTCCAACCGGAGTGGTAAGCGGCCCTTTAAGGGCAACTCTTGTGCGTTCAATTGAATCAATTACATCTTTAGGTAGCGGATCTTTAAATTTTTCAAGGGCAGTCATACCGGCGGTAACAGTTTCCCACTCAATATTTAATCCCGCACTTTCAAGAATGCGTACTGTCGCAGCAGTAATTTCAGGGCCAATCCCGTCGCCGGGAATAAGAGTAATACTTCTTGCCATTTTCAGCCCTTCCTTAATATTTTAAAATTATTACTGATAAAATAGATAAATAATGCTGAAATGATTATGATTTTAACTAAGATGTGATACAGTTAAAGTGTAATATTGTTTGAATAACTACAGGTAAAAATTCCATCCAAAGCTTAATTTTAATCTGCCGTTAAGCCTTAGGACTTCATTAGTATTTTTATCATAGCCGTACAATTTATT
>JARLHB010000171.1 GCA_031292465.1 Ignavibacteriaceae bacterium | reverse complement strand
TCCACATCCCTTGATTAATCTGAGACTGGTAAGGAGCAAGGAAGCCTAAATTTATTGCCGCATAGAATAATATTATCCCGCTTAGAAAAATGCGTGCAACATCAGTAAGCATTTTTATTTTATTTTGATTAATAAGGATCCCTTATTGCCAATTTATAAAGATTAACTATCGTAAAAATTATCTATATTCTTCCTCCTTATTATTCATTCAAAAAAAATAGACAAATTAATTATATATATCAATAATTATTATACCTTAAAGGCATGACCAAATTTATAACTAAATATTAAATTAAATAAGGTAAAATTTTATTCACTCACTAAAACGGTGCCAGAACAATAAAAAACAGTTTTACAGGAGGTAAAAGAATTTATATGCTAAATTTACTTAACTTTTCATTAATTTCTTAAACATTATAGGAATGTTGTAAGAAAAAATTTATCCCGTATTATTCCCGCAACCCCTTTAATTGCAAGTGAATGTTGTCATATTAAAAACTAAACGGAAGCAAAAAAAAGTTTATCTATCGGATAATGGTATATAATGCCGTTTTGTTTCACCTGTATAAATCTGCCTCGGGCGGTTAATCCTTGCACCTAATGTCTCCCTCATCTCTTTCCAATGAGCAATCCATCCGGGTAAGCGCCCAAGAGCAAAAATAACTGTAAACATATTGGTAGGAATTCCCATAGCCCGGTAAATTATCCCGCTGTAAAAATCTACATTCGGATATAATTTCCTTTCAATAAAGAACGGATCTTTAAGTGCAATCTCTTCCAGGTTCTTTGCTATCTCAAGCAAAGGATCTTTTATACCCAGCAGGTTAAGCACTCTTTCGGCCGCAATTTCAAGAATCTTAGCACGGGGGTCAAAATTTTTATAAACCCGGTGCCCGAATCCCATAAGTTTAAATTTTGAGTCCTTGCTTTTCGCCAGTTCAATATACTTTTTATAATTACCGCCGTCTGCACGTATTTTTTCAAGCATTTCAATTACTTCCTGATTAGCGCCGCCATGCAAAGGCCCCCACAATGCACTTATGCCAGCCGACATTGATGCAAATAGATTTGCCTCACTGCTGCCTACCATCCTGACGGTGGATGTACTGCAGTTCTGCTCATGATCCGCGTGAAGAATTAAAAGCTTATCCAGTGCATCCTCAAATACTTTTGGAATCTCCAACGGCTCGGAAGGGACTGCAAACATCATATGAAGGATATCTGCGCTATAGCTTAAATCATTCCTTGGGTATACATACGGCTGCCCTACTGATTTCTTGTATGCAAATGCCGCTATTGTTTTCAGTTTTGCCAGCATCCTTACAATATTTAATTCTATATCAGCATTATAATCTGCTTCAGGATAGAATGCCGATAACGAGCTGACCATAGAAGACAGAATTCCCATAGGATGGGCAGAAGGCGGATAGCCTTCATAAAATTTTTTCATACCTTCGTGGATTAAACTGTGGTGCGTAAGCGAAAACTGAAATTTATCAAGTTCGTCCTGGTTCGGCAGGTGTCCAAAAATTAATAAATAACATACTTCAACAAAATTAGATTTTTCCGCCAGTATCTCAATAGGGTACCCCCTGTATTGAAGAATCCCTTTTTCGCCGTCAATAAAAGTTACGGCGCTTTGGCAGGCACCGGTATTTCCATAACCATTGTCTAAGGTTATTACACCGGTTTTATTTCTTAATTGTGCAATATCAATCCCGACCTCACCTTCAGTGCCGGTAATAATAGGGAAATCATATTCCCTATCATGAAGAACAAGTCTTGCAGTGTCTACGAGTGTTAAATTATCATTCATTTTTATCCCCACTCTATAACTTCATTTATTAATATTTGTTTAGTTATTTCTACTTATTCTTTCATGTAGTCACATTGCTTAACGGTATAATTATGTAACTAATGAATTATTTCTAATCTTTGATTGAATTTTAAACTGCCGATCTCCTTTTACATAAAAGTACATAAACTTTAAGTGAATTTATTAATCTTTGTTGAAAATAACTACATACTCTATCACTATCAACTGTAATTTTGATACAGGTAACAACTTCAAACGGTATTTTATTTTATAGTCGTATAAAATAGCTTATATTTTAGCCTTCAGCAAACTAAAAGCATTAACAATGAAAACAGTTGCTACTGTTCATTATTTAATCATAGAGCGCAATATTTCTTTATTTAGATAATTTATACCTCTAATAATGAAGCTCATAGTCAAATCCATGATATTATTATCAAAAAAATAATCTGATTTATTGAAGTCTTTACTTAGTTATTTTAATCAGCCTATGATTAATTGGGCAGCAATTCTGCCGCTTTTAACTGCGCTTTCAATTGTGGAAGGTAACCCTGTATTAACCCAGTCGCCGGCAATAATAAAGTTTTGTAATGGTGTTCTTTGTTTAGGCCGCGTATTAAGGATTTCTTTAGAAGGTATAAATGTGGCTCGTTTCTCTTTAATTACTTTATAGGAAATAATTTTATCCTTTGCAATTTTTACATATTTCTCCAATTCTGTTGCCACCATATTAAAAATTTCTTCATTGGACATATTAACAAATTCCCCGGCATCGCTTATTACCAGCGTTACATGTTCCTGATGATTGAAAATCCAGTGAACCGGAGAGCCGATAAGCCCGTAAAATAATTCATCAAGATGATTTTCTTTTAACCAAATATGTATTGATACTATTGAAGAATAAGTAAGTTCGAAATTATATTCAGATTTAAATTCAGGAAGCATTTTCTCCAAAGCATATAATGGAACGGCAGAAATAACAAAGTCAAATTCCGTTATTTTCCTTTTAGTGGTTTCAATTTCAAATACCATTTCATTAGAAAATTTTATATCTGTTACCTGCTCACCAAAATTTATTTTCCCGTTATGCTCTTCAATAAAACTAAGAGCGTTCTTACAATAGGTTTCACTTAATCCAAGCTTGGGGATAATAATTGTTGCAACTTTATTTCCTCTGAAAAAAATCTCTTTTAAAATAATTGCAAAGGTTACTGCCGATGCTTTTTTGATATTCGTGTTAAGCGCGCCAACTGCAAGAATCTCCCAAAACGCTTTTATTATATTTTCATTTTGCTTTTCTTCAATCAGCCAGTCATAAACAGACAAGCTTTTTATATCCTTTTCTAATACAAAAGGGAGACTAAGAAAGAATTTCAGGAATAATAACCTGTCTTTAAAAGTTAATGCTTTGTAATTTAACAATGCCGACAGGAGATTTAAAGGATATGGCAAACCGGATGCCTGTAACGGTAACAGGTTAAAATTTTCTTTTACAAAATTTACTTTTATCCTATCCTGAAGGATTAAATTTTCACGTGCGCCAATAAGATTAAAGAACTTCAAAGTTTCTTTATAACAGCCCATCATAATATGCTGGCCGTTATCTATGATAGAGCCGGTTTCTGAATCTTTGAATGAATATGCCCTTCCGCCGGGTTTTGGGGATGCTTCTAAAATTTCTACCTGAAAGCCATTGAGGGAAAGATAAGCGGCTGAAGTAAGCCCTGCCAGTCCGCTTCCGATAACAACACATTTTTTCATCAATAAACTAAGCTATACTTAGCCCAAACGCCGATAGCAATACCTGCTTTTTCTATCTTATTC
>JARLHB010000020.1 GCA_031292465.1 Ignavibacteriaceae bacterium | reverse complement strand
CCCAATAAATGATCCGGTTAAAAAACCGCCTATACGAATAAGGCCTGATGCTCCTATAAAAACTCCGGTAACGCCTGGAAATAAGAACCCAATAAGAAATCCTCAGCCAATAAGGACTCCGGCACCAGTAAAGACTCCTATCCGGAAAGGAACAACTGTCCCAACCAGTACGCCTACGCCTACAAGGACTCCGGCGTCAGGAAGGACAAATACGCCGGCGAGAACTCCTATTCTAACAAGGACTCCGGCATCTTCAGGAGCGGCTGCGCCATCAAGGACTCCTGCATCAACAGGAACGGCTGTACCATCAAGAACTCCGACACCAGCAGGAACAGCCGCGCCATCAAGGACTCTGGCACCAGCAGGAACAGCCGCGCCAACAAGAACTCCGGCACCAGCAGGAACAGCCGCGCCAACAAGAACTCCGGCATCAGCAGGAACAACAACACCTGACAAAACGGTTGCACCTACTCCGGCGCCGGTTAGAGGAAATAACAACGATAGTGGTAAAAAAGATGAAAGAAGATAATAAGAAGTAAAGAATTTAAATTCAGGCAGAAAAATTTTGACCGTTATTCAGGGTCAGCGTGAGTTACTAAAATAATTGAAGTTAAACCCGATTTAATTTAAGTTTAATTTGAAGGTACTGAAATTGTTTAATAAGTTAAGAGTAAATGGAAGTAAGGATTCGGATAACAGTAATAATTATATGTTCAGGTAATAAATAAGAAAAAATCAACGGATGATTTATGAAAAAAATAATTTTAGCAGCATTTGTTTTTATCAGCTTAACGGTAAGCGGCTGTGTAATAACAAGTGAAATGACGACAAACAGGGTTGTTTACCACCCGAATCCGACTTTTAAGGATTTGGATAACTATGGTACATGGATGAATATACCTGATTACGGCACGGTTTGGAAACCCTACGATGAAGTTAACTGGCAGCCTTATGCCGATGGGCAGTGGGTCTGGACTGATCAGGGCTGGATGTGGGATTCCAATGAACCTTACGGATGGGTAGTCTATCATTACGGTTATTGGCAGTATACAGATTTTGACGGCTGGTTCTGGATACCCGGTTATGACTGGGCGCCTGCAAGGGTTAACTGGTACCGTTCCAACGGTTATGTGGGGTGGGCTCCTGTGCCGCCGCCAGCAATGGGCCGGGCAGTAATTTATGATAATAATTATGCAAACAGAGTTTGGGTTGTAGTTCCGGAACAGAATTTTGCAGGCCAGGATGCTGTAAAATACCGCAACAGATCTTATGTACCCGATGCGCAGACATTGCGTTCATATGACGGCAGGCGTGCGCCGGAAATCAGGGACATTGAACGGGTTTCCAACAGAACAATAAACGTTGTTCAGCCTACGCGTGAACAGGTAACAGCAGGAAACAGGCAATTAACAAGAGTAAGGGTAGGAAACAGTACGCCTGCCAGCCCTGCTACAATAAGGAACCAGCCAAGTCCTGTAAGAGTACCTGCGAATAATTCTCCGGTGGTTAATCCTCAAAGGCCAGCGGCAAATCCGCCTGTAACTATTGATAGAAAACCGGCAAATAATCCGGTGCAGAATCAGCCTGTAGAAAGAAATAATCCTGTACAGCAAATAGACAGGACAAAGAATAATAATGGCACTAACAATGCAAATCAAAATAAATCCGGGCAGAATAATACGGGTAGAAGAAAAGGAAAGATAAAAAAACAGCCGGCACCTGCTAATCAGCAGCCCGCCGCTGCACCTGCAAACAATCAGCCCGCTGCTCAACCAGCAGCTACGCCTGCAAGGGGTGACAATAGCAATACCGATAAGAAGGATGATAAAAGAGAACGGCCTGATCAAGGCAGATAATATCGGCTGAATATTTTTTTATAAAAAAGCTCTATGATAAAATTCATAGAGCTTTTTTATTTTATGGAAGAAAAAGCTAATTGAGTTGAAAAGATATCTATTAGGTTTTATTTAAAAAATATTTTAAGTTCGGCAGGAAGTATTAAATGAATTTTATACTTTGTTTTAATTAATCAAAAGTGATTACTTTATGATTATCTATATTATTACCACGACTGTTAAAAATGAATTCGAGCAGGAATGGCTGCAGTGGGTGAAGGGAAAACGCATCCCGGAGATTCTAAATACGGGATATTTTAAAAACTACCGCATATATAAAATAAAAATACCAACCAATTTAGGCGGGGAAGTTACTTACGTCGTGCAATATGAATGTGAATCAATGGATAGCTATACAGCTTATGCAGAAAAAGATTTCAGGAAACTTCATGCAGAATATCCTCCTAAATTTATCGGCAAAGTTACTACATCCCGTACTGTAATGGAAAGCATTTAGACATTATTAAATTGCCTAATACGCCTCTTAATCAATTTAAAAACCCCACCGCTTTCCTGTTAAAATTGTGCTTGTAATAAGCCTAAGGTACAGCACAAACATTTGTAACTTATTAACTTAATCTTGAAAGTTCTTTATAAACCGTATATCTTATAATGGAAAAACAAAAATATTTGTTGTAAAATATTATTTAGGGAAAGACGGGGCTATGCAGCTTAATCAAATTTCAAAAAAGTATTCTTCGGATTCAGGCAGCGGCAAGCTGCTTACACGGGATAAAATAAAAGAAAAATATAAATGGAACCTGGCGGACATATATCAGTCCAATGATATTTGGGAAAAAGAATTTAAATGGGTTGAAGAAAATATAAACGAGTATAAAAAATTTGAAGGCAGGCTTTCACATAGCCCGGACACCTTATTAGAATGCTTACAGTTTGATGATTTAATAGGAATAAAGTTGGACAGGCTGCACTTATATGCTTCACTTGCCAAAGACAGCGATATGAGAGTGCATATTTATCAGTCTATGGACGAAAGGATGCGAAGCCTTTTTTCCAGGGTATCGTCTGCAAGTTCATTTATACGCCCTGAGATTTTATCTGTAAACAATGAAGAATTGTTGAAATCTGTTGAACAGAATGAAGGATTAAAAATTTACAGGCATTTCTTAGAAGATATAATCAGAACAAAGACGCATACTTTAAGTAAAGAAGTGGAAGAAGTTTTAGCATTAGCAGGCGAGACAAGCCAGATTCCTTATAATGCTTTCTCCATCTTTACAAATGCGGATATTAAGTTTCCCGTAATAAAAGATGAAGATGGAAATGATTTTGAAATTTCTCACGCACGGTATTATTCGGCAATGTATTCCAAAGACAGGAATTTCAGGCAGAGAGCTTATACAGCTTACTATAAGCAATTTAAAGATTATGCGAATACTTTTTCCGTTTTATTTAACGGGAATTTAAAAACAAATATGTTTTCTGCTAAAGCCCGTAAATATGAGTCTTCAAGGGAAGCTGCGCTTGACAGGAATAATATTCCCGTTTCAGTTTATGATAGTTTAATAAAAACAGTTAATGATAATTTAAAACCTCTGCACAGGTGGGCTTCATTAAGAAAAAGGCTGCTAAAGGTTGAAGAGCTTCATCCTTATGATTTATATATGCCTTTATTCCAGACAGGCTCGGAAAAAAATTACAGTTATGATGAAGCCATGCAGATTGTTCTTAAGGCTTTGGAACCAATGGGTAAGGAAT
>JARLHB010000170.1 GCA_031292465.1 Ignavibacteriaceae bacterium | reverse complement strand
TATCAATGGAAACACTTAGCGCAACAAATGTATAACCAAGCATTGCAGTTAATAATGCAGGGCGTACAATATCATGATAGTGGGACCTGTGCATTACATGCCCGAGTGCGGCAGTTGTAAATCCGCCCGCTGCCAGTGCAACGCCTGCGGCTACGTCAACGCCAATCCATATTCCCCAGGGATACTGGTTGTTAAGATTTGTAACCGCTCCTATTCCGAATAGCAGCCTGGCAAACAGAAATGCAAGCCCGTTTACAGCAAGTATTACTAATACAATTACCCCGGGAGTAAAAAACTTTGTTTTGACAAGGGCGGGTTTCATGTAAGATTCCATTACTCAGCCTCCCCGTTTTCTTTGCGCTTCGTAATCCACATCAGTCCGCCAAGCAAAGCATATAACGAAGCTGGAGGGACGAAGTATGCAAATATTCCATGCTGAATAGACTCAGATACTCCGGGTGCGGGTTTATCTCCCAGCTTTGGAAATGCAAGCTTTTTATATTCTTCGCCTGCTATATAAAGCCATGATGTACCGCCGACTTCATATTCGCCATAAATATAATTAACATATTTATCGGGATTACGTTTAATTCTTTCACGTGCAATTTTAATAAGGTCTGTTCTTGAACCATATGTAAGCGCTTCCACCGGGCAGATTTCCACACATGCAGGCAACTTGCCAGCTTTTGTACGCTCATAACAGAAATCGCATTTTTTAATTTCAGGATTTATAGCTTTGCCGTATTCAAATGAAGGTACCTGGAAAGGGCATGCTACCATGCAGTAGCGGCAGCCGATACATTTTTTAGTATCCCATGTTACTGCGCCGTTTTCGTTCTTTGAGAAAGCGCCAACTATACATGCTGATACGCATGCAGGATGATCACAGTGCATACATTGTACTTTTACGTTTATAGGTAAATTAGCATCCTGGGGATTTTTGTATTCATTTACGACGGTTAATGCAGAAACATCAGGCCGCCTCATACGTTTAAATACTGACCGGTCACTGTATTTTTCTATTGGTTCTGTCGGCAGGTTATGTGCCTTTTTACATGCCCATTCGCAATTACGGCAGCCGATGCAGGCGGTGGTATCTACAAGTACGCCCATGCGGTCTTCGGATAGTACATTCTTAGCTGCGGCTTTAGCTGATTTGGTCGGTAAACCGGTAATTGCAGTTCCTATTATTGCTGCTGTTTTGAAAAAATCTCTTCTGTTTTGCTTTTCCACTATTCCCCCTCCACTTATGTGAGGTAAAAAATAACGTTATCAAAATTGTTTCTTATTCATGCCGTTTTATAGAAAATTATGCCAAATTCCGAAAAAGTTTTGCATGTAATAATTACTACAGCAATATCTTAATTTTAAGCTGTAATCGGCATTTATTGAATAAACGAATGTTGAAAATTTATATAAGCTTCTCGCTTGTGATAATTCATTCAAAACCTGTTTGCTGTTATTGAGAAATATACATTTGGCAATAAAAAATGTGACTTAATGCCGGATGTCGAAATATTTCGATTTTAAATAAATTTTAAACATTTTATCTTGATAAATAGTCGCTCCATCTTATACTGGGTTGAATAAATTGTGATGATTGGACAATCAAATACTGTGGCAATATTCAACGGTGCGCTGTTTATAATATATACATTTTTTTTACAGGCGGATTTTTCTCTTAAACATAACTCTTTGAATTATAAGGAATTATTTGTTAAACAGCGGTAAATTTGATGTTGGTATGTGAATTGCGTCTCATGCATCGAATTAATTAAAATAAAAACACACGGAGAAGATCATGTGGACATTTTTATTGATACTGTTATTAGTATTTGCGGCTGTTGATCTGCTGGTTAAATTTGTGATTGACCCGCTGGCATCAAAAAAATGGAAAATGAAAAAAGCTGCCGGACCTAAGGAAGAAATTGTTGAACCGTCCATTAGCTTAGTCGGCGCAACAATGTACGATGGCGGAAAATCAAAAAAGTCTGAAAAACCAAATGAGAAAACTGATACCGGTCAACCTAAAGACAGGGATCTTCCTGTTAAATAAATTTTCCCGGCGCCGAAGAAGGATTTAACGTTTTTAATTATTAGAAAAATCAAATATTGAAATGGTGATCTGCATAAAAAGAGGATAAAATAATGGTAGCATTGTTCGTACTGGCGTTATTCATATTGTTTATTGCAATGGATTTTATCGTACTAAAAGTTCAGGGTAAAACTCATCCTGCTTTTGAAAAAGTGCTTTCGATTTCGGGCTTGTCTTATGTACCGGAAATGGAAATAAAAGTTCCGGACGATATTGTCCTGTCTAAAGGGCATTTATGGATGAAAAAAAATAAATCAGGGCTTGTTAAACTCGGAGTAGATGATTTTGTAAACACAGCATTGGGAAATATTTCAATTCAAAATAATTTATCAGTCGGCAAAGAATTGAAACGCGGCGAGGTAATATTTGAAGGTAAAGTTGGAAATAAGAAACTGAAATTTCATTCACCTGTGAATGGTGTTGTAAGGTCAATAAATTCAAATTCACACGACAGAGAATATTCTGATTCATACAGCAACTGGAATGTGGAATTATCGTCAAAAGATTTTGCCTCCGGCAATGTAACATATTTTTCCGGCAGCGAGGCATTGAACTGGCTGAGGCAGGAATTTACAAAGCTGGATGATTTTTTAAAGCTTCATTCTGCCATGCCGGAACTTGTCGGTGCTACAATGTATGACGGCGGTAAAATGGTTGAAGGCGTTAAAGCCGGTTTGAATGATAAAGCTGCTGAAGATTTTGAAAAAGAATTTCTCTCATTATAGTTTGGAGTATTAAATGCTGAAAGAAAAAGGGCTTCTCTTTGATGTTACGATGTGTGTGGGATGCGGCTCATGTTACAAGGCGTGCAAGGAGCAGAATAAATTACCGCAGACTAATAAAGATTTTTTAAAGGATCATCTTTCCGAAAATACTTATACTGTAGTTGAACAGTATGGCGACAATTATGCGCGAAAACTATGTATGCACTGTGATGAACCTTCGTGCGCTTCTGTTTGTCCTGTCGGCGCATTCAAAAAGAGCGATACGGGTGCAGTGCTTTATGACGGCGACAAGTGCATTGGCTGCAGGTATTGTATGCAGGCATGCCCGCATAAAGTCCCGCGCTATGAATGGGAAAAGACTCAGCCGCGGGTGCGCAAATGTACTCTTTGCCATGACCGTGTTAAAGCAGGAAAGCTTACTGCCTGTGCAGAAGCATGTCCCACAGAAGCCACCCTGTTCGGAAATATGGATGATTTAATTGCTGTTGCTAAAAAGAGGCTTAAAGAAAATCCCGGTAAATATTATCAGCATATATATGGACTTGAAGAAGCAGGCGGCGGACATGTACTTATCCTTTCGCCCGTACCGTTTGAACAGCTTGGTTATACAGCCAAACTGCCGAAAGAATCCATGCCTTCTTTAACAATGAAAGCTATGGAAAAGATTCCTCCTGTTGTTGCAGTGGGCGGCGTTTTTCTTACAGGTATGTATTGGCTTACGAAACGCAAGAATGAAATTGCCAGAGAAGAAAAAAAATCTAATAAAGGAATTAAGGTATAATGAAACTAAGTGAAATATTGAAACCGACTTTCTGGAAAGTTGTTTCGGTAATTATTGTTACCGTTGGGTTGTATTCAACCTATTTTAGATTTACAAGGGGGCTGGGGGCAAGCACAAATTTATATGATACCGTTCCATGGGGATTATGGATAGGGTTTGACTTCCTTGGCGTAGGCCTTGCTGCTGCGGGTTTTACTATTGCCGCTACCGTGCATATATTTCATATGCATAAATTTGAACCAATCGTAAGGCCGGCTATTTTGACGGCATTTATAGGGTATTCGCTTGTTGCTACTTTATTAATTGTTGACCTTGGAAGGCCGGAAAATTTCTGGCATCCTCTGGTTATGTGGAATATTCATTCGGTAATGTTTGAAATTACGTGGTGCATTATTTGTTACACAACAGTTCTGGTGCTGGAGTTTGCCCCTGTTGTTCTGGAAAAGTTTAATCTTAAAGCGCCTATTAAGCTGCTTAAAAAGTTCTCCATTCCTGTTGTTATTGCCGGTGTGCTTTTTTCCACTCTTCATCAGTCTTCTTTCGGCTCTTTATATTTAATAGTGCCGGGGCGGCTTCATCCTTTATGGTATTCTCCGCTTCTACCAGTGCACTTTTATATATCATGTATAGGTGTGGGGCTCTCTATGATTATCTTTGAATCATACTTAATAGCCCGCGCATTTAACAGGGGATTAAACATGAATATACTATCAGGGGCTGCCTTTGCGGTTTTAATTGATTTGATAATTGGTTTCCTTTTGAAAGTATTTGATTTTATAAGTACAGGTAAACTGGCGCTGCTTACGGTTCCTTCAAAGGAAACATACCTTTTTTATCTTGAAATATTAATCGGAACTTTCATCCCGATATTTCTCTTAAGCCAAAAGAAAGTAAGGGAAGACAGGAAATGGCTCTATTTTTCTGCTATATTTGTGATAGCTGGTTTTATGTTAAACAGGCTTAATGTGTGTACAACCGGACTGGAAAGATCTGCAGGGTATACATACTTTCCGTCATTTGATGAAGTAAGCATTACTCTTATGCTTGTTGTTCTTGCAATGTTTGCTTTCAGGCTTGTGGTTAAGTTCTTCCCCGTTTTTGAAGAAGAACCAATATTACATAGTAAACAAAATAATGTTCTTGAAACAAAACAAATAATTTTAAGTGAGTGAAATGAACAATCAGGATGAATTTACCGACAACAATTACAATATGCTTAAATGCATATGGATGTCTTCCGGTGTAATTGAATATAAATTATGCGACAAGAAATTTGATTGTGAGAACTGCCAGTTTGATAAAGTGATAAGAAACTTTTCAAGCGATGACAAGCATACATCTTCCGGTATACCCAATGTAATAAACATTATTTTGAATAAGCTGGAAAATATTAAATTTGACGATAAAATTATTTATCTGAGAAACAACCTTATTGCAAGGCAGGTACTGCCGAATACTTATTACCTGGGCGTAAACCCTGTATTAGTCAGCTATCTTGATAATGTAGGGATGATGATGGAGTGCGGCGCTGGCAGGAATGTTTCATCAGGCCATACTGTTCTTAACTTCTTTGGAGAATGGGGAACAGTAAGCTTATCCGCGCCGATGAATTTTTCTATTTATGATAAGGTAAATAATCCCGCTGATGATCCTATGAAAACAAAATGGTTTGCCATAATTGGCGCTATACCGCAGGAAATTGCATCGGGTAAATTAGACCATACAGAATGGGATTTATTGCATCAGAGGTCTATAAATATTATAAATGAAATAAAAATGTCCTATCCTAAAGTCGGGCCCACCATGCTTGACGGCGGGAGCCAGATAAAATACCTGCACCAGCTTGTGGGTAAAGATAAATATCTGGAAATACTTAAGTCATTAATCTCATAACTTTGTGTCCTGGTGCCTTTGTGGCAAAAATAATCTTTGTCACAAAGGCGCACAGATTATTGCATCGATTTAAATAAATCAGACGGATGGCTTATTATTTCTTTAGCGCCGTTTTCTAATAATTCTTCCTTTGTTCTGAAACCCCATAAAACACCTACGGCGAACATACCGGCTTTATTTGCAGTTATCATATCAACTTTGGTATCACCGAGATAAAAGATATTTTCAGGCGGTATCCCAAAATGCTTACTAATTAGCAGCGCACCGGTTGTATCAGGCTTTGAGAGCAAGCCGGGTTTTGCACCAAGAATTATTTCAAAGTCGGAAGAATTAAGAAGCTTGCCTATAATCTGTTTCGTAAGTTCGTCTGCTTTATTGGATAGGACTGCAAGCTTTATATTTTTCTCTTTTAATGTCTTTATCAGTTCGGCTATACCGTCGTATAAACGGGTTTTAACTAAGCAGTATTCGCCGTAATATTTTATCATTATATCATAACAGGCTGAAATAATTTCTTCTGTTCGTGCTGATTCCGGCAGAGCCTGGACGACAAGATTCCGTATTCCGTTACCGACAAAATATTTATAGGGCTCATAGCTATGAACGGGGTACCCCTTTTCACTTAATACTTTATTCATCGAATCGGCCAAATCTTCAAGCGAGTTTACAAGTGTACCATCCAGATCAAAAATAACACCTTCACATTTCATCTTATTCTATCTTTCTTAAATTATGCGGATTAGCAAAAAATATCGGTATTTACAGCGTTTAATTCTGTCAAATTAAACATCATTTCAATTTAATTTTTAGGCACAATATAAAAATATATTAGCTCTCATTAAAGAATTCCTTCAAGTATATGTTTGCGTTAATGGAATATCTCCAGTGCACTTCTTTCAATTTATTAAAAGCTCAAATAACATAACGATCTATTTTTATTAAAGCACCCTCTCCTTGATAAGGAGAGGGCAGGGTGAGGTTTTGACGCCTTGAATAAATAATAACAATAACATTGGACTATCATTCCAGCATTTAACATGAGTTTGCTACTAAAGATATAACGTAATGAAACAGAATATTAGTTTATATTATTAAAAATATTGTGATTCGTAGTTAACAAAATTGGTGTTGATAATTTCTACAATTTGAAATCAATAAGCTTTGGATTCAATTATTTTGTTGTAAATAGTAAAAGATATATATAATTTTACAACACTGGGGGCGGGGTTTTTATGAAAACAAAAATATTAAATAGATTAAGCGTCCGGCTTATAATTTCTATCTCATTGATACTTTTCAGTATCC
>JARLHB010000019.1 GCA_031292465.1 Ignavibacteriaceae bacterium | reverse complement strand
GAAATAAGCTATAGGCTGCTAAAAATAGAAAATGATTTTAGAATTGACAGGGACAACCAGCAGTATATTACCGAGAAAGAGAAAAGGATGGGCATGAGAGCCGGACTGCGACAGTTTAAGAGGGCCTGCGCAGCATGTAAACAAGTGCCTGTATCATTAAAATCAACAAATTGTGATGTATGCGGAAATTTCTAATGGAGGAGTATTATGACAAAGAAATCAGAACAAGTAGTAAAAGATTTCCTTAAGTTAAGCCCTTCGGAACAGAGTGAAGTACTTAAAAAACTTAGTAATCTACAGTTCTCAAGTAAAATAAAAACTGCATTAAGTATTCAGAAAATTAAAAGGACGGCTAAATTAACTTTTCCGGACAGCAAAACTAATAGCACAAATATTTTAAACAAAAGGACAACTCACGGAATTGTATTGGGCCCGCTGGACGCAGTTGAACCATTGTCCCCTAAAATAGAGTCAAGTCCGTTAAATCTGTCAAAATCCATTACTGCCGCAAAGAAAGTTTCAAAGAGAAAAATTATTTTAGGACCTCTTGATGACTTATAATGTTTTCTTCAAATAACGAGTTATTGTGGAAGCCATCTCATTTATTGCATAGTAGATATTTAACAAATATTTGGTATATAGAGGATCGAAATATTTAGATAAGCTTTCTCTTGTTTTTTGCATATTTTTAATCTATTATTGTAAAAATATTTTAACATATGTTAATTATTTTTAACATTACTAATTTATGATTTTACATAACACCCTCAATAATATCTTCGCATCATCTTCACACATACGTGTATTGCGAGAGATATCAAAAGTTAAGACAGGATTATCCGGGAGGGAAATAGCCCGGCTTGTGGGCATTAGCCCGCCTACATGTTTAAATATACTTACACAGTTGGAAAATCTTTCACTTGTTAAGAGGCAGCGTGGAGGCAGAGATCATTTTTTTACTCTAAATAGAGAACACATTATTGTAAAAGAAGTATTGCAAAATATTCTTTCTTTCGAACGGGACTTATTAAAATATCTGGCCACAGATATTAAAAATAATTTTGGTAAATACAGTACAAGCATATTTGTTTTTGGAAGTGTTGCACGCAGTGAAGAAAATGTTGAAAGCGATCTAGATGTATGTTTCGTATTAAATTCGCTTAAAACAAAAGAATCGATACGCAATTTAATTGCAGGGAAATATTCATATTTCAAAACCAAATATGGAGTTAGTCTTTCACCGTTCTATTTAACAGAAAAAGAATTTAAATCCCGGGCAAAAAATAAAAAATCGCCTGTTCCAGATATCATAGAAGAGTCTATCCTTATTTGTGGTAAATCATTGGAGACTATAATAAATGGTTAAGAAAAGCATTCGTGCTGCCGTCGACCGTTCAAAGTTTATCAGCTACAAAATAGTTGCCGAAAACTTTTATAACGGGGCTAAAATCGCATCGGAATATAACTACTATAATGCCGCAGGTGTACTAATTGTTCATGCTGCAATTGCTTTTGCTGATGCAGTTACAATAAAATACAACGGGACCAAGAGCAAGGGAGACGATCACCGTGAAGTTATTACATTATTAGAAGAAATTTTACCTTCAAATGAGGAAAGGAAAAAGTCGATAAATCATCTTGATGCAATAATTGTGCATAAGAATGCTGTATCATATAGCGGGGATGTTTATAATAAAAAAGACATTGAACAACTTTGGAAACATTTAGAAAGATTTAAATCCTGGGCAATTACATTTCTAAAATGAAGATGTGCATCTTGTTTATATTCATATAAATTTATCATTAGAAGATAGCCTTAATGCTTTAGGCTTGTATAACAGGTCATCATAATTAATTAAAGTTTTCCTCTCAGTTATAATAAGAAGTTTCGTTTTAAGCCGAATTTGTACCTGATGAAATAACAATCTGCCTTAAATCATAATCATGCCCGCTTGCTTCAACGGGCATTAGTGTTATAGTACGTTCAACCAAATCAATTTCAATTGACACATAAAAATATGTTGATGTGCCGTCTGAGAAATTATCCAACAGATCCCATTCAAGTGTATTATCATCAAGATGAAGCTGGAACTCAATTGCACTTCTGCGCTGTCCGTAAAAATTTAGAATATTGTTTGCTTCAACTGCAGCTTTATAATTTAAAAGCGACTGTGTGCAGTCATTTGAATCGCCGGTGAGCAGTTCTTTTGTAATTACATTTTTAGGCTTTATGTAAGCATTACTCCCGGGTATTTGTTTTGTCTGCGTGCTTGCACCTTCAAGATAATTTCCATCAGGATCTTTGAGCCAGCTTTTAATACTTACTTCAGCGCCGTCAATTAATTTATCCCAGAAATATTTTTTCTCCTTTGATATAATTTTCGTATTGCAGAAGGTACGCGTTATGCCGTTTGACACTAAATAACTTTTACTCTGAATAACAAGCTGGCCCGGACGATTAATATAAATATAGCACTTCATTGTATCAGAAAGAATTTTTAACGCCGATAAAGGATCGGTCCCCAGCGGGTTCTCATCTATCAGCCTGTTAAAATACTCCATAGGAATAGGATAAGTTGAAGATCCTGTTAGGTTTACAATAGAAACATCTGGCCAGACACAGTTAAATATTGTACCAATTATTTTCAGCCCGTCAAAACTTTGTAATGGGCAAAGTCCGTTTGCATCCTGTGAAGAACTGATTATGTCTATATATTCTTCCGGCTTGTTATAATAAGTTGAATAATAAGTGTTTGTTATTCCGGCAGCAATAACCATTACAATCCCGGCAGGAATTTTAGGAGTCAGTCTTACCCATGTGCAGCTTACATAGTAGCCTATGGCATTTGCAACAGTAACCGGTACTGTATTATTCCATGATTCGAGCACAAGGTACTGGTTGCCATCCAGGTCAACCAACGTTTCGCCGCGGTTAACGCAAAGATTAAAATGGTTTACAGGCGCCCCGCCCCAGAATACTGAATACGACTGGTCTTCAGGATTATTTAGGAAAGTGACTATTACAGCTTCATCATCATAGTTTCCATATGCTTCCCAATCATGCCCTGATTGGGAATAAGTACTGCCGCTCCCTGCGCTGCTGTAAATATTAGCAAACAAAGGATAGCCGTAAGGATTAATATCGGCGTTGCGTAAATTCAGGCAGTCAAATGAAGCGCCTCTCTGAGTCTGCCCCGCCGGTAAGATACCAAGCGCAGTCAGCTTATCCGATATATCAAAACTAATTTCACTTGAAGGCTCTGCCCATTTTATTGTTGAAAAGTCCGCTGAGCCTTCAAATAACGGTACATAAGTTTTATCAGTCTTCGGTGCTGATATCCGGAATAAATATCTTTGCTTGCTCGAAAGGTCAAGGGAGAAGGCATTATATACAGGATTGTCTTCAATATAATAAAATGAAACAGAAGCTTTATCAAAGACAATTACGCCGGCTTCACCATCGTTGTCGCTTTCAACTTTGCGGCTTATTATGGGTGCGGTACATAAATATCTGCTCCAGTCCGTCCATTCACCGGACGGGTAATCTTTAAATTCTATCTTAACGGGATAAATCATCGTCATGCCCAGTTAACTTGTGAAGTTTACATCGTACAACAGAATTTATTCTGTTATTTTTTTTAGGGACAGAATAAATTCTGTCCTACGAGTACGCCGTCAAATTTTCGATTTACGGTCAATTGCCGAACCCCTGCTAAATATTTTCTTCGCTTCCCTGTCATCCAGGTACGCTCTTGCTGCAACCGGATTCTGTGAATACTTTTCAAAATTTTTATTAAGAGCCTTTACTTCGTTTAATAAATCCGTATTACCTGAATAATCAGGATTGAATGAATTTCGGTTGCTTAATTCGGTTTTAAGAGCCATCATCGTCATAGTAATAAGTTTTGCCTGTCCCGCTGCATAATCCTGGAAAGGCGCAATAATTTCCGGGCCGTTTTCACCAACGACCGCTCCGCCTTTAGCATAACCGGGAACAGGCGTTGCGTTTATTTGATTTACACGCTGCATTCCTGCAATTGTGGCGGCTGCGGCAACAGCAGGAGCCAGGATAAATCCTATAAGCGGTATTTCCGCTGCCGACTTATATGCTGCTTCCGCTGCCTGGTATGTATCCATTATTGTAGAAGAACTAGCAAACGCTTTGTATGCAGTAGTATGCTGCGCTAAAAGTGCTCCAACTGATTTTAGCATGCGGCTTGTAGTTCTTACTTTATGCAAATTATCTTCCTCATCAAGTTTCTGAATAGATTTGGAATATTGCACTGCAAGTCCGTTAAGATCCTTATACTTCTTTTTTGTTGTTTCGTATCCGCTGGTATTTTTATTATTCTGCCCGGCATCAATTCCATTTGCATATAAATTTGCTGATTTATACATAGAATTGTTCATCCCGCCTAGCGCCTGATTTACCAACTGCGATGCTGATGTAATTCCTTTAAGGCTCTTGCTTACTTCATTATTGCCTGTTACTATTTTGGCTGATTTATCCGCAAGCCCTGAATATTCTTTCCCGATAAGGTTCAATGCTTCCACTGCATCACGGTTATCGACCTTAAATTTAATTTGTATTTCCTTCTTAAAATCTGCCTGCATTTTATTCTTCCATCTTTTTTAAATATTTCAAATAAGCTGCATGTTCCAACAAACTATTAATATCTTTTTCCCTGTTGAGCAGATAGTATTTGTAAACATCTTTTATATTAGTACAACGTATTTCTTTAATTCTGCCCGGGTCGCCGTTACTTAAATAATAGACAACCATTTCATTAAAGTTTAATTCCGAACAGTACTTAAATCTTTGAGGCTTATAGGCTTTAAAAGTATTTATTTCCTTAATTACCTTGACGGCTGCTTTATCGAGTCGGCGCAGGAGAGAGTAAAATCCTGATATTTCTTTATTCTGTGCAAAAAAAAATCTCTTATAATTTCAATCGCCACCGTTTCTTTAGCCCTGCCGAAATCAAACTCTTCAATAAATTTCTTACCTGCATTATTGGATACGTCTGTCGGCTCAAGAGCAATTGATAGAAATTTTTTAATTTCAGCATTTGTAAAAGTGCCGGTTACCAACCCTGATTGTTCATCTGCCTGCCCGCCCTGAAGGAACAAGTTTTTGAAAAGTTCCTGAACTTCTTCGGCTTCATCAAGAGTCAGGTCGGTTTTTAGCCTAAACTTTATATCACTTATTAAATAGTATTTAATTAACATAATTATTCATAATATAATTTATAAATTGATTTTAACACCTGATACATAAGTACCGTTGCTTGTATATAAACTGCTTAATGCATTTCCGAAGAAATAATAATTACCTTCCCCGTCTTTACCAAGCATGGCAATGAATCCGCCGACTTCATTAGAGGCAGGTTTCCATTCAAATATTTTTTCCCAGCTTTTGCCCAAATCTTTTGATATATATATTTCGGGCATTAGTTTCATAGTCCTGTTTGATTCAGGATTATCATTATTACCGTTACTTGCAGTTGCAGTAATCATTACATTTGCATCAAAATTAAACACGTATATTTCGGAATTATACTGGAATATACTTTCCGGAATCCACTCGCCTATTTTTACTCTGCTTATACCGGTCATTCTGAATTTGGAATCGCATCCCCAGTAAATATTGCCGTTACTGTCGAATCCTTGCGAAATTGTCCGCCATGTCTGAGTTCCATCCAATGCTTTAATCATAGTAAGGCTTGTTAAATCAATATCGGCATTCATCCAGATACATTCATTGTCATTGTCGCCTGTTGTTATATAGAATTGCCTGTTGTAGCTGTTATATTTGCATGTGTGAATATGCCTTATACCGTTCAAAGGGCTGTTTATCCATCCTGCATCAGGTGTTTCAGATATAGTTACGGATGTATGCCCGGTTCCGTTATCATAACTTAAAGCCGTTATATTAACCAGGCTGCCGGTAGATGGATTCAGAACAAATGCAGTTTGCCCAGCATAGCACAATGATGTTATATCACCTTCAATAGTCAATTGTTTATTACCCGCATCAACAGAAAGAATTTTATGATGCAGGCCGGGGTTATTGCTGTCCCGCCATCCTCTTGATATTGATTTCCATATTGTCCAGGTATCCCCGCCGTCGGTTGATCTGAATATGCGGATGTTCGGATCATTATTATTTAGAACCGATACATATTCGCCAAACATAAGCGTCATACCTGAATTTGCAGTATCCATTGAATGAAAACCGTTGCTGTAAGGCTTCCAGGCAATTGGCTGCTCAACCCCGTTAAAAGCGGCAGGACTGTTTAATGTCGGTATTGCGGAAACGGAAATAGTATTACTGTTAAATGCATTCTTAATCTTATACCATCCGTTAGTTGTTCCGTGAACAATTATATCCACTTCCGATAAATTCAATATCGGATAAATAAAAGCAAAATCAATTACTTCAGATGAATTAAAAGAATAGTTTTTAAGTGTTGTTCTGCTGCAATCATTCGAAAAATAAATAATGTATTTATTCGTCTGGTCCACGGTTACAATATAATTTCCCTTTACATCAAGCGGAATATTCCCGGCAATTATATCCGCATTTATATTCCTTGCAACAGGCGGTAATGTACTTAGGTTAATATTACCTGCATATACAATTATGTCAGCCGTTCCTACAACAGAACGGTATCCAACAATATTTTTATTTGATACTTTTAAGGATATTCTTTCGCCCGGCTCAACCCTGACAAGATTTGTAGTTGTGTTATCAATTGAGTTCTTGAAATAAATTTCTACTGCGACATACTTTGACAGATTATGAGCAGCAAATGTGTTATAATAACTGTTAAACCATTTTTCCTGGAAAGCATACGAACATTTTGCAAACAGGCCATATCTTTCAAATCCATTCTCTCCGCATTGCTGCGATGAAGGAATAACAGCGTTTTCAAGAAGTTCGGCATAAACCGTTAAAGAGTTAACTGTGTTATAAACAAGCACGCCATAAAGAGTCGCCCATAGTGAAATATCGGCATAAAATATTCCTTCACCTTTTACATCTGTAAAAGCAAGGCCGTTTTGATTGTAAAGTGTTATTTTTCTATCAGTGGTATCTGAATACCGCCCGGCTAAATAGAAAGTTCCGTCATAACTTCCGCGGATATCTAATTTGATGAATTTATGCCGTAAACTTCTTGTTATGGCACTTGAATATCCGTTAGATGCTTGTGCATTGAAGATCGTTTTTCTCACCGTATCATAATTTACGGGCAAATTTACAAGGCTCGTTTTAATTCTTGCATTTATAGTTGCCCCCGGGTTTGAAGTACAGTAAAGATAAAATACTTCCGCTCCTCTGATGTCTATAAAATATAACCCCGTTGAAGATATACTATCTATTGGTTCAAACTTTGAATTATAAATTTGTCCTGCCTGGTCATATATCCATGTTGTTGAATCAGCAGTTCTTCTTTCCCCAACAATTACAGGAGTTCCGCCTGTAACCTGTACATAAACGATTGCAGTATTTACACCTCCGTTTACAATTACTTTACCGGAATAACCGGAAGCTCCAGTAAAATTATTGAATGCAGTAAACTGCTTTTCATAATAGGATTCTATTTTCATTATCTGCATCAGCTCTGCAAGGCTGTAATTATAGCTTACGGTTATTGGATTGCCGCCGTAAGATGAGGCAATAAAATACAGAGTGTCAAACCCTTTGACTGCAATATAATAATAGCCTGCAGCAGTAATGTTTAATACTTCCTGCCCGCTGTTCATATCAAATATTTTTACTGCGGGGTTTTGAATTTGTATATTCTGGCTATACAATCTTACTGATATTGCCGTCCCATTAAATGTTCCGGCAGTGTAAAAGAAAAAAGTATTGTAACCTTTCACATCAATACCTGATGAGGGGAAGGCGCCGTTGCCAGTAATTGCAAGAGTATTTTGATTAACTATATTTTTAATCGCTGCTTTTGTATTTGATTCAAG
>JARLHB010000169.1 GCA_031292465.1 Ignavibacteriaceae bacterium | reverse complement strand
CGTTGTTCGAATTAGAAAATTAGTAAAAATACATTACAGAACTGTAGGTCGGCAGGCAGATTTGCTCGACCCTTCATGTGTATTGTCAGGCTGCAGAAAAAATTTCAGGCAATAACAGTAGTCGGGCAAACCTGCCCGACCTACAAAGTGCCGCATCAAATAGTTTTACATTTTTGTAATATTTGAGGGTAGATAAAACGATTTTTGTGCTGATTTCGAACAACATTTTGCATTCATCAGGCTTTAAACCATATAATCCATCAATTTTTTCGTTTTGAATTTTTTAGGTTAAAAACTTTAGTTATTTTTCAATAATAAATTTAGAATTACTATAGGGAAAGAGCATTTTACTTATGAAAAATTTTAATCATCCCGATCAATTTGTTAACAGGCATATCGGCCCAAACAAAGAAGATATTGAGGATATGCTCCACACAATTGGAGTAAACAGTACAGATGAGCTTATCAACGAAACAGTTCCTTCAGATATCAGGTTACAGAAGAAATTAAATTTGAGTAAACCGTTAGGTGAATATGAATTTCTTAAAAAGCTGAAGGGTATTGCACAAAAGAATAAAGTGTTTAAATCCTATATAGGTATGGGATATCATCCTACGATAACACCTGCAGTTATCCTTCGAAACGTACTTGAAAATCCGGGCTGGTACACACAGTACACCCCATATCAGGCGGAAATATCGCAGGGAAGGCTTGAGGCTTTACTAAACTTTCAGACAGTGGTTATTGATCTTACCGGTATGAATATAGCCAATGCATCACTTCTTGATGAAGGCACTGCTGCTGCGGAAGCTATGACGATGCTTTTTGCATTAAGAAAGCCTGATAAAGCCGAAGCAAAAACTTTTTTTGTCTCAAAAGATTGCTACCCTCAAACTATAGATGTTTTAAGAACAAGAGCTAATCCTTTTGGTATTGAAATTTTAGTCGGCGATCATAAAGATATTCAGTTGGATGATAAAATTTTCGGTATACTTTTGCAATATCCTGCTGATTCAGGCGAGGTTTATAATTATAAAGATATTATTGAGCAGGCCCATAAGAAAGATATATTAACGGTTGTTGCTGCTGATTTATTAAGCCTTACACTGCTTACGCCTCCAGGTGAATTTGGCGCTGATGTGGTTATAGGTAATACTCAGAGATTTGGCGTGCCGATGGGATATGGCGGCCCTCATGCAGCTTATTTTGCTACTAAAGAAGAATTTAAAAGGCATATTCCCGGAAGAATTATAGGCGTTTCTGTTGATTCCAATAACAATCCTGCATACCGTATGGCATTGCAGACAAGGGAACAGCATATACGCAGAGAAAAAGCTACAAGTAATATTTGTACCGCGCAGGCATTATTGGCAACTATGGCCGGTATGTATGCTGTTTACCATGGCCCCGTAGGAATAAAAGCTATAGCTGAAAGGATTCATAAACTTGCAAAACTTATTGATCTTTCTCTTCAGAAACTTGGTTACACACAGGTAAATAAAAATTATTTTGATACTCTGCTCATCAAATTTAATGGCGACACGAGAGAAAAAATTACTGCTATCAGAAAACTGGCTTTAAGTAAAAGTATTAATTTCCGTTATGAAGAAGATTCAATTGGAATTTCAATAAACGAACCAACAAGCCTTAATGATGCTCTTGAGATAATTAAAATTTTTGCCAAGACGGTAAATAAAACTTTATCCCGTAAAGAAATTGCAGCTCTTGCTGATAGCATTGAAGTAAGTTTTGATAATGGTTTACAAAGGACCAGCAGTTATTTACAGCATCCTATATTTAACACATATCACTGTGAAACAGAAATGTTAAGGTACTTAAAGAGACTTGAGAATAAAGATTTATCTTTAGTCCATTCCATGACGCCACTTGGATCATGCACAATGAAGCTGAATGCAACAACCGAAATGATTGGCATTACGTGGGAAGAATTCAGTGGGCTGCATCCTTTTGCTCCTCTGGATCAGGCGCAGGGATATGCCGAATTATTTACAGAACTTGAACATGACCTTGCAGAAATTACAGGCTTTAAAGCGGTATCATTCCAGCCAAATTCCGGAGCTCAGGGTGAATATTCCGGGCTTATGGTTATAAGGGCATACTTAAAGAGTAAAGGCGAAGGGCATAGAAATGTTGTAGTTATTCCGTCATCAGCTCACGGTACAAACCCGGCAAGCGCTGTAATGGCAGGTATGCATGTGGTGGTGGTTAACTGTGATGATAATGGTAATGTGGATTTAAATGACCTCCGCAATAAAGTTGAAGAAAATAAAAATAATCTTGCTGCACTACTTATTACATATCCATCAACGCATGGTGTGTATGAAGAAAAGATAAGGGAAATTTGCTCCCTTATACATGAGAATGGCGGGCAGGTGTATATGGACGGCGCTAACATGAATGCACAGGTGGGGTTAACTAATCCCGCAGCAATAGGCGCTGATATATGTCATATAAATCTGCATAAAACATTTTGCATTCCTCATGGCGGTGGCGGCCCGGGAATGGGGCCAATTGTAGCGTCGCCGCATCTTGTGCCATTTTTACCGAACCATACGGTTGTAAATCCGGGGCATGAAAAAGGAATAACCGCAGTTGCATCAGCACCGTGGGGCAGCGCAGATATTCTGGTTATCTCTTATGCCTATATAAAGATGATGGGCGCTGAAGGTTTAACTTCTGCTTCCATTGTTGCAATACTGAATGCAAATTATATTAAAGCGCGCCTTGAACCTTATTTTAGTGTGCTTTATACAGGTACAAAGGGAAGAGTAGCCCATGAACTTATGTTCGATATGAGAAGTTTTAAAAATTCTGCCCAAATTGAAGTAGAGGATATTGCCAAAAGGCTAATGGACTATGGGTTCCATGCTCCTACAGTTTCATTTCCTGTTCATGGTACTTTAATGGTTGAACCTACGGAAAGCGAGTCAAAGGAAGAACTTGACCGCTTCTGTGATGCTCTTATTTCCATTCTTGGAGAAATGAAAGAAATTGAAGCAGGAAGCGCGGACATAAATGATAATGTTCTAAGAAATGCTCCTCATACTGCGCAAAGTGTTATTTCCGATAATTGGAAACACAGTTATTCAAGAGAGAAAGCAGCTTACCCTGTGCAATCGACAAGAACCAATAAATTCTGGCCCAGCGTAGGCAGAATAAATAATGCTTATGGGGACAGAAATCTGATTTGTACTTGTCCACCTGTTTCAGATTATGTAAAAGACTAAATATTGTTCTTCAAAGGCGGCGGCAAAAATAATTACTTTTGCCGCTGCCTGATAATTTATTTTATTTACTGATGTTACGCAAAGAATGTTTGGAATAGCCCCGACATTTAGAGGCTGTGTGAAAACTCGTTTCCAAATTATATATTTTCATTTTTATGAAAATATAAGTTCTTTATTGCAAAATAATAAATATTTATTCCTTGATTTTGAATTTTCACACAGCCTCTAAAACTCGGGGCTACTTAATAATATTTTTGAAGGCTGCGTAACTTCAGTTATTTATCACATGACTCACTTCGTAGAAGATTAATGATAAAATATTCACTCACTTTTATACTGCTTCTATTTACAGCAGCAAATTCATTTTCCCAAGTGAGTGATTCTCTCCTATATACCGGCAAATACTCGATAAAAGTAGATTCAATAAAGCTGGTGGGCAATAAAATTACAGTACCCGATGTAGTTATGCGTGAACTTACTTTCAGTCCGGGAGACACTGTAAATCCTAAAACATTAGAGTATAATTCCAACAGAGTATTCAGCCTCGGGATTTTTACAGTGGTAAACTTTATTCCTTACAGGATGAATAACTGTAATTACGTCTTAATTTATGTTGAAGAAAGCTGGTATATTTATCCAATTCCATTTGTTGATTTGCAGGATAAAGACTGGCAAAAAATTTCTTACGGGGTAAATCTTATGTTAAGAAATTTCAGGGGGCAAAACGAAACCCTAAAAGCTACTGCTGAATTCGGATATGATCCTAAATTTATGATTTATTATAACAGGCCGTATTTTGTTAGAGAACAAGATATTGATCTTACTGTCCAGTTGTATTATCAAAATGCAATTAATAAGAGCACTATTGCAAAAGAATTATACGGCGGAGACTTCAATCAAAAATTTATAAACGGTTCTATTGATTTTGGAAAAAGATTAAACCTGTTTAACAGGATAGATCTTTCTGTCGGTTATGATTATGTTGATAACCCGGTTTATATAAAAGGTGTATCGGCATCAAATGGAAGAATTGACAGGCAGATTTCGACAGGGCTAAGTTATACTTATGATACAAGAGATTTAGCTCAATTTCCCGGCCGGGGTGCTTATGGATTTGCAAATCTTCAGTTCAGCGGGCTTGGTATAGACAATATAGATTACCAGGCTTTTAATATTGATTTAAGAAAATATTTTGAATTAGATTCTGGTTTAAGATTCAAATGCCGGGTAGCTTCAAGGATGACTTTCGGCAGGCTTGTCCCTTATTATGATTATTCATACTTCGGATATGGAGAAAGAATACGCGGATACTATAACACTGAGATGGAAGGGAACAGCTATTACATAGGTTCGGTAGAATTAAATTATCCCATAATAAAAGATGTTGAGATTGGATTTAATTTTGTTCCGGTAATTCCTAAATCATTGCTTACATACCGTTTTGCAATGTATGCAGAACTTTTTACCGATTCAGGTGTAACCAGAATGTGGGGGCAGCGGATTAATATTAATGATTTAAACACCGGATATGGGGCAGGACTTGTTTTTCTGGTTCTTCCTTACAGCCAGTTAAGAATTGAATACGCTTTTAATAATTATGGACATTCACAATTTATATTCGGACTTGGAACATCTTTCTAACATAGAATTGTTTTATTCACTGTCTGAAAATTTCAGCGGGAATGAAATTATACTTCCCGGTGATGAATTCCATCATGCCGTTAAGGTAATGAGGCATCATTCAGGCGATGAAATATATGTAACAAACGGAGAGGGGAAAATATTCAACGGGAATATTACTGAAATATTGAAAGATTCGTTAATTATAACCGTTAAAAAAGAATTTGCATATAAGAACAAATTTGCAAACGTAGTTTTCTGCCTGCCAAAATTAAAAAGTCCGGAACGTTTTGAGTTTGCTCTTGAAAAATGTACAGAACTCGGTATAACCAATTTTGTCATATTCGAATCAGAAAGAACAGTTTCCAAATCATCCAAAATAGAACGGTGGCAGAAAATTGTACTGTCGGCTATGAAACAGTCGCTGCAAAGTTATTTGCCTGTAATTTCCATAGCCGGCTCCATTAAGGAAATTAAGAGCTTTGAAGGCAATAAAATTGTGTTTGAACAGGATACGAAAAATATATTCAGCTGTCTGCCTGAAAATAAGGAAGATAAATACTATTTTATATTCGGGCCGGAGGGCGGCTTAAGCCCAAAAGAACTGTCGCTGTTTAATGAAGATGAATTATATAAACTGGCTGTTAACCGTTTACGTTCAGAAACTGCAATTGTTAAATGCGCATCTTTAATTACTTCTTTCTAAAACTGGTTTTCAAGTTGCAGGTTTGCGGAATTATATTATACTTAAGATCCCGGAATTTACGGGTTCAACAAGTATATTAACTTTTTTGTAAATAGGGAATTAAAATCATTTCATCAAGTATATCCAAGCTTGTTAGAAAGACCCCAAAAAGAAGGATCGCTATAAAAGCAAAAAGTTTTAGTTTAGTTATAATACTTCAACAAGTAAACACTAAAACAGAGACGAGCCGTGAACAATAAAAGCCATGTTTCGCTCCGATGGAGCTCCCGGGTTTATGAGGGTAATCTGCATTGCTACTGACCTGCCTACCGGCCGGCAGGTGTATCGCCGCTATGCGGCTGAATACAAAAATATTTAGATCTGTTATTCAGTTTTATTTCAGAGCTGCGGAGCTGCGAAACATTAGTAGGCAGAAACAAATAAAAATGGATAGAGCTTCGTAGAAGCGAAACAGAAGTGGTTTTATTAGGACAGAATTAAAAAAATAAATAAAAAATCAGAAAAAGGTTAACTCTTAAATTGCATTGTTCTCTGCCTAAGAGGAAATTATTAGTGGGTTCCGAATATCGATTTAAGAAAAAAGTTGTTTTTATTTTAGTATTACTAAACATCTTGTCCAATTATGAATTTCTTTTAGACAGTATTGGGTAAATCTTTAAATTTTTAAATCTTTGAATTTTTTCATATTTTAGCCCTGCAAATCGTGGTAGAATATGGGAATCAGAGAAATAGGGTTCGTGATTTTATCGTTTTTAATTGCCTCATGTGGAGCTGCCGTTCCCCGTTTTACGAATGAAGGGCAGTCCGGTGCAGGGAGAGATATTCCAACTGCAACACAAGCACCTTCTTCTGAAGAATTAAAGAGATATGAAAATGTTGTGCCTCTGGATATTTTTACGGGTACCGCTTCTTATTATGCAGAGCAATATAACGGCAGGCGCACATCAAACGGTGAAGTGTATGATATGAATTCACTTACTGCCGCTCACCAGGACTTACCATTTAATTCTATAGTGCGGGTTACAAATCTTGAAAATCAAAAAGCAGTTGTACTTAGAATCAATGACAGGGGATGGCTGAAAAAGGGAAGGATAATTGATGTTTCTTTAGAAGCTGCCAAGCGGCTTAGTATGATCGGCAGCGGTACAGCCAAAGTTCGTGTTGAAGTTCTAAAATATGGTGAAAGCTTAAAATAATAAATCTAAGTGGATTTTGTTTTAGCAGTTTTTAGTAAATTTATAACCAGCAGGATTACCCCGATAACTAATATTATATGAACTAATCCCCCCATGGCTATCTTCAGGATAACTCCCAACAGCCATAGCAGAAATAAAAGAGATATAATTAACCAAATCATAGTT
>JARLHB010000168.1 GCA_031292465.1 Ignavibacteriaceae bacterium | reverse complement strand
ATCTTTTATTATTTCTTTAAATAGGCTTCTAAATAAATTTCTTTTCGCAGCAAAATTGCAAGTATATCTACAGGCAATAAAAATAAGTGCATCCAAAAGTTTTTTGAATTTATAGTATATTTGCGGAATTCAAAATGTGCGGCAAAATTTCTTAACTCAACAATTTTGAAATCCGTTTTTGAAGCTGCTGCGGGAAGTGATGTTTGGTTAAATCCCCCTACATGATACGGCGTTTCAAACGGCTTAATCTTTTCAGATATTTTATCCCCCTTGAGCCTGTATAAAATTCTTTTTACATTGTTGAACAGTGAATCTTCATTTGGCACACCTAGATATAGTATTCCGCCTCTTTTCATAATCCTGTTTATTTCTTTAAGATATGAAACGGGATCAATCAGATGCTCCAGCACCGAATCCATGTAAATACAATCGAAAAAACTATCAGGGTAACATGCATCCGGCAAATTTCCGGGAGTAAAATTGATATTCCCGTTTTTTGCTTCGTTTACACGGTTATCCGAAATATCAATTCCGTAAGAATTCCAGCCCAGTTTAACAGCTTCAATTAATCCCCATCCTTCACCGCACCCTACATCAAGAAAATTCTTAATGTCATTAGTACAGTAATTTTTAAGTTTGGTAAACCGGGCTTGTATATCTATAATTCTCTGCTTTTGATGCCATTTCGTCATCTCCGCAAAATATGATGAATTATAAAGCTGCTGCCATTCTTCTCCTGTAAAATCAATGGGAGGGTTAACAAAGTAATACCCGCAATTGGCGCATTGTACCACAGAATAATCGTGTCTTATAAATTGATAAGCAGCGGTAGATATTTCCGGTTTACCGGTAATTATGCCCCTGTTATTTTTGCATAGCGGGCATGTAATATTTTGTTCGTTTACCGTAGTTTTACTCATTAATTATATTAAAATGGGTACGGACATTCTTTTCAAAATTGATGAAAAAAATAAACAGCCTTGCGGTTAAATCCAAATAAATTTCTGAGCCTATTTACATTAGGCCAAAGAAAATATTATTTTCGCTGTTATGAAAGTGATGATTTTAGCGGACCCGTCGTCTGCACATACTATAAAATGGGTCAACACTCTTTCTAAGAAGGGAGTTGATATTTTCCTTTTTGGTTTAACGGAGTATAACCCTAAAAATTTCTATGCCTTGCGCCATGTGCGTATCTATAGTGAAGGGTTAGATAAATCCCTTTTTACTAAAAAAGACGGTAACTTTTCCAAGATTGTTTATCTTAAACAATTAAAGAAATTAAAACTATTCATAAAAGAATATTCTCCTGATATAATCCATGCACATTATGCTACCAGTTACGGAGCGCTTGGAGTCCTTTCCGGCTTTCATCCGCTGGTTGTATCAGTCTGGGGAGCAGATGTATATAACTTTCCGCAAAGATCATTTTTGCATAAGGCTATATTGAAATACAATTTTAAAAAGGCCGATAAAATTTTATCTACCAGCCAGGTTATGGCGGATGAAATAAAAAAGTATACTGATAAAGACGTAGATGTAACGCCGTTTGGAATTAATCTTGAGGAGTTTGCCCCGCGCAAGGTTGATAGCCCTTTCGCACCCGGAGATATTGTTATCGGTACGGTTAAATCACTTGAAAAGAAATACGGGGTTGAATATTTAATAAGAGCATTTAAAATCCTTAAGGATAAACACACGGAACTGCCTTTAAAGCTTCTCATCATAGGTGGGGGAAGTCAGGCGGAATATTTAAAGAACCTGGTTAAAGATTTGGAAATTTCAAAGGATACTGTTTTTACCGGACTCATAAATTATTATGATGTTCCGAGGTTCCAGAATATACTGGATATATCTGTTTCACTTTCCACCGAGCAAAGCGAAAGCTTCGGCGTTTCAATTCTTGAAGCATGCGCCTGTGAAAAACCGGTAGTTGTATCAAATGTGGGCGGGCTGCCTGAGATAGTTGAGAATAATGTTACAGGCTTTGTTGTTGAAAAGGAAAACCCGGGCGTTGCATCTATTGCCATTGAAAAGCTTATTCTTAATAAAGAATTAAGAACGGCTATGGGCAAAAAGGGCAGGGAACGGGTAAACAAATTTTATAACCTTAATGATAATACCGACGCCATGTTAAAAATTTATAACGGTTTACTCAATAAATAGATTGTATTATAAATTCACAGGACTTATTTGATTAGCGTAATTTGCCCCGCCCTTAATGAATCCGTGCATATTGAAAAAGTTCTTAACTTTTTTGTAAATGCCAATCCCATTGATAAGGAATTACTAATTATCGACGGCGGCTCTACCGACGGCACCAGAGAGATTGTGAATGAATGGGCTAAGAAATATTCTAACATCCGCCTGCTTGAAAATCCTGACAAATATGTTCCGTTTGCATTAAACATTGCAATCAAAAATAGCACCGGTAATCCTATAATACGTATTGATGCTCATTCGGATTACGCCCCGGATTATTTTGAAAAAATATTAGAAACTTTTGAATCTACCGGCGCAGATATAGTTGGCGGCCCTTATTTAACTAAGGCTGTTACACCTATACAGGCTGCCGTTGCAAACGCAATATCCAACCCGTTTGGCATCGGCAACAGTAAAGCGCACAATCCTGATTTTAAGGGATATGTTGACAGCGTTCCATACGGCGCATGGAAAAGGGAGTTGTTTGAGCAGACAGGTTATTTTGATGAGCGCTTTAAAAGAAACCAGGATGATGAGTTCCACTACAGGGCAAAAAGCCTTGGTAAAAAAATATTTCTTAATCCTGAAATAAAACTGTGGTATTATCCACGTAATTCCTTATATAGTTTGTTCAGGCAGTATTATGAATACGGCCTTTACAAACCGCTGGTATTAAAAAAAATAAAATCCGAAATTAAATTCAGGCATATTGTTCCTGCGCTGTTTATGATTTATTTAATACTGCTTCCTCTTTCTTTCTTGAGTCTATATTATCTTTTGCCTCTTCTTTTTTATCTTATAACCGACCTCGCAGTTTCATTTGCTTCCAGAGGAGGCCTAAAAACTAAGT
>JARLHB010000167.1 GCA_031292465.1 Ignavibacteriaceae bacterium | reverse complement strand
GCCCTTATCTGTTAGATGCCCTAAAATTTGTGCGGCGCCCTTTTCAGTTCGGGTTGAATCGCTAAAGTCTAATTCCACAGCACCCCATTCTTTATGGTTCAATGAATTGAAAATATGCGACACGGTATCAATATCAATCAGGTAATCTGTTGCAGTTACTCCGGGCCTGGAATATTCATTTACGGCTGCTTTTAGAGGAAAGATCCGTCCATCAATAAATGGAAGCGGTGACTTAGATTCGGGAATGCTTGATACTGCTGTAAAGTGTGTATAAATGCGTTCCCGGGGTATTCCATTCTGGCAACATATACGCGCCCAGAATTCTGCATAATCATGTGCTACATCAGTCATTAAATCATGAATAACCTGTTCTTCGGATTTGTTCTGCATGGATGATAAATGTTTGACTGAATCACGTGTATAACCACGGGAAGAAAGCGCTGCATAACCTGTATTTATCTCATCGCTTTCTTTATATGTTAAATTCTTATAGGCGGGAAGAGGATTTAAATTAATTGTCCCATACCCCTTCATATTATAATATCCTGTTTCCCATCCAACTACTATACCGGCAAATAAGTATTCACGATTTTCAGCCCTCCATTTTTTAAGTCTGGCGACTATTGGCGGAATAATTACACTAACTAATTTACACTCTATCTCTTTTCTAAATTTAATACTTTCAAAATTACCCGGAGTTTCAACCCAAAACCATTCTCCCCAATTTATCCAACGTTTATCAACAGGATGGCCATATTTATGTCCTTGTGCCGGCCAGCCTGTCCACTCCACCATATCAGAGTCTGAAGAGGCGCTATTAAAATTCCAGTCATCCAGTTTTAAAAGCACTGGGTAGCCTGATGATTCTGCTGAATCCAAATCTTCTTCAACATTCTTTCTTAAAGCAGCAGTATCGGTATTCAGAGTATAAAGAAGCGCACTAAAACTTATTTGCCTGTTGCTCTCTCTTGGCATTGGTTTGAATTCGCCTGCAAATGTTGAGGGCTTACCAAGAATAGAGAGATATACCGGATCAGATTGTTGAGCAAAAATTGCCAGATTTGAAATTAATAAAAGAATTATGATTTTATGTTTCACACTATACATTCCTTAAAATTAAATTCTGCAAAATTTATTATGCACCGGCAATAATCAGCATTCCCAATCCGATGGCAAATAATAAGAACATATAAGTTAAAAATGTATTTGTCCCCCTAGGTGCATTTTTAAACTCTTTCCAAATAAATACTCCCCATAAAGCAGCCACTAACGTAGCGCCCTGACCTAATCCGTAAGAGATAGCCGGTCCTGCCTTTCCTGCTGCAATTAAATTTAATGAATTTCCAATCCCCCATATTACTCCCCCTAAAATGCCTACTAAATGTATGTTGAATTTTCCTTTAAAATATTCGGCATAACTTGTCGGTTCCCCCTCAAAAGGTTTTTTTATAAGAATTGTATTAAAAACGAAATTGCTTAAAAATATTCCTACAGAAAAAATAAAGACTGCCGTATAGGGAGTCATTTTACCGGCTGCCGGGAAAGCGAAATTTTCCAAATCCATAGAGGCAGCAATAAAGCGGTAAAAGAATGCCATCAATACACCCGCAATTACAGAAATCATTATGCCCTTGCTGGACACCTTCTTATTACCGGCGTTCATTTTTTTATAAGCAGCGGCATTAATCAGAATAGCTACAACAATTAAGAAAAGTCCGCCAAATAAAAATAAAGGATCGCCCTTCTGCGCTGCAAAATAATTTATAAGTACGCCCAGAACCAGTGCCAGCCCAACGCTAATAGGAAACGCAACAGACATACCGGCCATAGCAATTGAAGCCGAGAACAAAATATTAGCTGCATTGAATATAACACCTCCTATAAAAGCGCTTAAAATATTTGCCCAGTTTGCCTGTGCAAGATCTGCAATAAAATGGCGTCCCTGCAATCCATTGCTTCCTAAGGTGAATGCAAAAATTGTAGCTAATAAAAGAATCCCTATTACATAGTCCCAATAAAATAATTCAAAGCGCCAGGTTTTGCCGGCAAGCTTTTGTGTATTAGCCCAAGATCCCCAGCATAACATTGTAATTACGCAGAAAAGTATTGCTACATAATAATTTTCAACAATAAACATTTTAATTCCTCTTTAGATATGTTAGTTAGTTTTTTGCCGGTACCTTACCGATGATTTTCGAAAGGATAATTAATAATAGAAGATTTAAATAATTTAATGCGGCAAGATTAATTTATTTCGTTCCTGTACGGCGCAGATGACTGAGCGCCTAAACGTGTAACCGATATAGCTGAAGCTTTACAGGCAAATGCAACAGAATCATATATGTTTTTACCCTCGGTTAGAGCAACTACTAAGGCTCCGTTAAAAACATCTCCGGCTGCTGTAGTATCCTTTGCTTCAACTTTAAGCGCATCAACTACATCATATTTATTGTCATTAAATATAAGCGCCCCTTTTGAGCCTAAAGTAATTATTACCGTCTGGATTCCTTTTTCATGCAGTACTAGGGCGGCCTGTTTTGCTGTCGCCATATCGCAGACATCTACACCGGTCAGAATTGATGCTTCTGTCTCATTTGGCGTTATAATATCTATGCACTTTAACACATCATCCGGTAATTTGCATGCTGGCGCCGGATTTAATACAACCTTTACATTATTTTCATGTGCGTTTGATACAACTTCTGCTACTACGTCCAATGGTATCTCTAATTGAATTAGCACAATTGCCGCCTGCTTAATAATATTAAGAGCCTCTTTTATTTCAGCGGTAGTAAGTGCGGCATTGGCACCCGGTGCAACTACAATACTATTCTCAGCATCTTTGCTTACAGTAATAAGCGCTACACCAGATGGATTCTGAGTGTCTGATATAACAAAAGAAGTATTAATGCCTTCATCCTTAAATAACTGTATTGCCTCCTGGCCAAAAGCGTCAACGCCTGTTTTACATATAAAAGTAACATTGCCTCCAAGACGCGCTGCCGCTACAGCCTGATTAGCGCCTTTTCCGCCGGGATTCATAAAAAACATTCCGCCAAGAAGAGTTTCGCCCGGAACAGGAATATGATCAGCTCTTACAACCATATCGGTATTTGTACTGCCTACTACTATAATTGAATTTCTCATACTCTTATCCACTGTTTAATAAATAAATTTATCTGTAAAGGTTTTAGGATTTTTTATTTAGGCTGGTGCATCATCAAATTATTAATATATTCTTCAACCCGTTCTTTGGGCTCAGAAAATACCAGGTAAGAGTGCCCCGACCCTTTATAATTCCAACTGTT
>JARLHB010000166.1 GCA_031292465.1 Ignavibacteriaceae bacterium | reverse complement strand
ATAAAATATTGATAATTGAGTTTGAAAGGGTGCTAAAAGAGTTAATGATCAAAATTGATTATGATAGTGGCAAGAAAGATGAATTATGTTCTTATTGTGGATGGTATATGGAGGTGAAAAAGGGTGGATCAATTTATACATCCTCTGCTAGCGGCTCAATTCTTGCCCCCGGATCAGGAAGTATTCCTCCGCTAGACCATGTAACAGCTTCAGGGTTGGATATACCATACTCGACATATACTCCATATACTCCATTATTTGAGAGAGTATGTCAGAATCCAGGTTGTCCACATAGTACTCTATAAAGAAAGTAAAAGATGAAATTATTCTAAGTAGAAAAGGGATTGACTCTGATAATCTAAGTCCAATTTCACCGCTATTATAAGTCAATAAATACCATAACAGTTAGTAGAATAATTATATTAAAATCTGCAAGTTAAAAATTTAATTTATAGGAATAATTTATCTATGCGATATAATGAAGTTCTCGGAAGTTATACACCGTCTGCATTTTTTATTGAATTAAATACTGATGCTGATCTATTAAATTGGTCTAATATCAATTATAGCATGCATAGTACTTTAGCTCATGAATATATTCATTTCCTTCAGGATATTACTTCTTGTTATGGGTTAATGAACATAATCCAATTCGTAGATGAGTTAAAAGCGAATATTCGAACAATTACTAAACAGAAGATTTCAAGATTTCAAATTCCCATTCAACTTTTAGATTATCTATTTGTTGAGAATAATCGTAGCATGATAAAGATCTATGAAGGAACAGGTAGATTGTGGGATTCATCAAGAAATGAAGAAGCCGAATTAAACCGGATCACTGGATTTCATATAAATTCAGACCAATTTGTTAATAAATTAAGAATTGAATTTCTTGAGGTTGAGTATATTAACGAAATTAGTGGGAAAGGTAAGTTTAATATGGGAGCAGCCTGCATTATTGAAAGCATGACAGCTAATTTACAAGAATTTCTTTTTAGTCCAGTTAATAGTCCTCAATTTCCGTACAGAACAGTTGAACTATTTCTTACTAAATTTTTTCCGAATTTTCCATTAGGAAAAGAAATTTTAATAGCATTATGTGATGTTTCATTAGATTCTTATAATCCTGGGATTCAATTTATTTCCTTATTAAATTTAATGAAGGAGCAAAATTTTGTTCCAAAGGATCATAATGATATTTATGGTTTTTGCGAACCATTAAGGTTTCCGATAGAAAATGAAGACTTAGATCGCTATAATTTTTTTAATAATAGATCTAATAATGCTTTATCACAACTCAAAGATCAATTCAATTCCGAACATGATGTACTTCTAATAAATTGGTGTGAAAACCTAATTTTATCCGGGCAAAAAATAAAATCAGAGAATTGGGTAAAAAAATTGTTAGATTCTCAAAACTCGGACGATAAATCTTCAAATTTCAAAAATATTATAGCTATTACGGGATTACCTTTAATTAGTAATAATCAAGGAAATTATTACAATTCTGATACATTAGGAAAAATTGGAAACAATGCTTCAATAATTAGAGCTATCAATGAAATTCATGAAGTATTAGAAGGAAGTACAATTTGCACGATGTATAATTTCTGCGAGTTGTCAACTCCAGATCTTGTTGATTGTAGATGTACAACAGCACCATGGAAAAAAATATCAGATAATATTTTATGTCCTTTTGGACAATTATGGCATAAATGGGAACTGGATGACTATTCTCCTAAAATTGATGCTCAGTGACTTTGAATATGAATGATTATGACTATTGGCCCGCTGTTATAAGGTAATCGGAAGTAATCGCTTTTTTTTAGTCTCCAGATTACCTAAAGTTGCGGTTTTGCACTGTATTAAAAGAAAAAGGCCAAGGTAATCCGGTAATCCGATTACTTTTGACAATTACTAGAATAATTAAATAAAGAAAATAAATATTATATATAACCTGTTTTTTTATTTCTTTATTTTTTTTTCTGAATAAGTAAAAGTAATCGATTACCCGATTACCATTTGATTATAACTCAATTTCTCATATTCCTTCAAAAATTTCCGATTACTTTCTGATTACTCAGATTACCTTATTGTATATACCGTCTGGGTGGTTCCTTTTATTTTCTTTGAAAGTTTCTCAATCCCTTTAAGTCTCAGACGGGATAGGATGTTTTTGTAATGCCCGATAAAATGAAACTTACACAACCTACCCATACTCTTAGCGGGAATGTATCCGTCTTTAATCGCTAGCTCAACTTCACTCCCTTCGGGTGAGATAGAAATACCTGGCGCAAACATCCTATCACTTTCTGAAGGCGGAAAAACTTCACTTAATAAAAAGAATGTTTCGTCTCTATCTACTAATGCTTTTGCAAACTCTTCATATTCGTCTGCCGTAACTTCTTTTAATTTATCTTTAGCAATTGAATCAATAGCAGTGTTTGCTGAATCAATATCAGAATCATAACTAAGTAATAGATCTGCAAGCCTTTCCAATTCCACTTCTATGCATTCCTGCATATCAACATTATTTCTGTAAAATGAAAGTTCAATTGTTTTCTTTGCATTTTCATTTCTTATTACATTGAACCGTCTATCTTTGCTTCCAAGGAAGATCGGACATTCATTGTTTGAGTATAAAATCAGGTTCATATGGTTCTGTACCTGAAATGAATCTATGCCTTTAAGTTCTATTGTCTGCTCTCTAGCTGTTATGATATACTTTAACCATTCTTTTCTGGCAAGATTTTCCTTAGCATTTCCAGGAGAATAAACTTCATCAAAAACTTTAAGCCACAGATTTTGATCCTGTGAATTGAAATTTTTTGCCATATTATTTCCCAGGACTAGCATACTCTGACGTTTACCGTATAATGGCTGCAATATACGGTCAAACATTAACCCTTTTCCTATTCCTTCTTCCTTGGAGGTAATAAGCCAAGCTGTATCAAGTTTTATTCTATGTTGAAGAATAACAGCATGCCAATTAAGAAACCCCTTTAGATACTCTGATTCGCCAAATAAGTTCATCATAATCTCATATATAACTGGCGTTTCTTTTTCCATACGCATAAGTACTTCATCTCCTGAGATCAGGGGTTGTGTTTTGTTGTGCCCTTTCAGGTAATCCGATTCCTGAAACATGTTAAAATATTCTTTTTGCAATCCACTCTGTTTAGCAGGATCAAAGATTATCTTCACTCGAGGCAGGAATATTTTGCAAGCTGGATTGATGTCATTAAAGTGACAGTAGTTCAACCAGTCATCATTATTCTTAAAAATAACAAACCCGCTCTCATCTATTCTGCTTGCATAACCAACTGTTTCATTGAAGAAGAGGGAACTCCTTTCGGAGACAATCTCTGACGTATAGCTCCAGAATGTTTTATCCTCTGAAGAACAATAAAGATATATTTGACCTGCTTTATTAAAATCTGCAAAAGCATTGTGTTTATCAGGGCTCTGACGTTTTGCTGGATCGCAAAAAGGACAAAGCACCTGAGTTTTCCCCGTAATATTCTTGAACTTTATCTCGGTTCCATCCTGGAGGCGCACACTATCATCAATGGAAAAACTGCCGTCATATTTTTCGGTCACTACTTTGCCTGATCTGCCTGCTTGTTTTTTCTTGAATGATTCAAGTATTATCTTTTCCTTAAATACATCTAAAAACTCAGCTTCAACTGTAGCTCCTGTAGAATCGACATAGGTATAATGAAAATATACTTCTGCATTAGGGTTTACCTTAAAATATCTGCTACCCTGAAAAGATGTTGTATCTATGGTAGAAAATTTTTTTACCCAAAAGGCTTCAGTAGCAGCATAAGCACTTAATGAAATTGGTTCCTTAAGCGGTATGATAACCCTAAATTTATCGACTGCGGTTTCAGGTAGTTCTTTTCCTGATTTGGAATCCTTTTTTAGTTTCTGGTGGTTTGTGGTTGTATGTACAACACAAGCGAATCGAAAGTTCTCTACGTGGCTAAGAAATTCCTGTAATGTTGGAGTCCCATTATCAAAATCAAGTATAATGTTATATACAGCTTTGACATTGCTCTTGATTTTATGCCCATCTTTTAATTCACTTGGTATATAACTTTGAGTGCGGACCATTTCTGTAACTGCGGTAGGTTCCCAGGATATTTGACTAAACAACCAGCCCCTAGTTTTTTTTGCTGCCTCATCTTTTGACATTTGAGGTGTAATCAGTGGATTGTAGGAGTATTTAATTGTACGTAAAGAATTAGTTTTGAATTCAGTTTCTTTAGCTACTGAATTTATTTGGTCATTAGTTGTTATCCCTATATTGTTTAACATGATTATTTCCCTCTGAATTTGTATTTATATTTGTATCTGCTTTATCGTAAGAATGGACGATACTCTTACAGGCCTTTATGGCATTTGAATAAGTGATCGGCTCAACGTAGCTACTCATAGAGTAGTATTTATCAATAGCATCCTGTGTTTGTGTGTCGTTATTGAAATTAAACACCGTGCTGCCATTGATTCTGCAATGGGATTGTAGTTTTACCCCAATTGCGATTAGAAAAGACGCGCAATAAAAATCGCGGGTCTGTTTGTCGTTTAGCATAAAATGTCTCCTAAATTTGTATTTATATATGAATTGCCTCCGGCATTTGAAGCCAAAGGCTTAATTAGGTTGTCAGTTTTCGAGTTTCCGGTTGGCTTAGTTCTTCAGTTCGTTACTTATAATATTCGAATAACTATTGGATTAGTCAATAGCGGACCAATAAATATTTTTAAGGTTAATTCCCCATGCCTATATATAATATAAGCTATTTAATTCAGGAGTCAAGTCCAGACCACTTGAAAGTTTATAAACATTATTAAAGATATTCTATAATTGTTTTTT
>JARLHB010000165.1 GCA_031292465.1 Ignavibacteriaceae bacterium | reverse complement strand
TTCCTATCCTGCAAATAATGTAATCCGGATAGCCTTTGTTCAGACAACTGATGAATTATTAAACGTCATGAGCTGTTTTTATATCCCCAAGAATAAAATCAGCTGTGGAAGCTAAGTTATTTTAGTAAACAAATTTATTTTCCCAAGATATTTTTCACACGCCATTTTTATTTTACAATCCAAAATTATTTCAGCGTCTTCATCCGGCAAAATCCAGTTAAGGGGAAGGGGGATGGCTGTAAGTATCTTACCAAACATACTTATAAAGTGTACAAATTTTACAAAATTAAAAACAATTTATTTATGAATTTCATAATTATTTATCATAATGATAAAAAGATGATGTTTTAAATGCCGGATAATCTTAGCCAATAATAGAAAAAAAGGTACTTAAAAATGGCACTATTTGTGTAGTCTGTTTTGGCGTTATAATTAAATAATTTAAGGATCAACTAAGAAGACGACCTATGCAGCTAAATATAATTGATATTTCCATAATAGTGATTTACCTGATCGCCAATATTATTCTTGGCTTTTGGATCTCCAAAAGAGCTTCAAAAGACATAAATAGTTATTTTCTCGGAGGGAACTCTCTTCCCTGGTGGATTCTCGGCGTTTCCAATGCTTCAGGTATGTTTGATATTGCCGGTACAATGCTTATGGTTTACTGGCTGGCTGTATATGGAATGAAGAGTATGTGGCTGCCATGGCTGTGGCCGGTTTTTAACCAGATATTTCTGATGGTTTACCTGGCTTCATGGTTAAGGCGTTCCAACGTAATGACCGGAGCTGAATGGATAAAAACACGGTTCGGTACCGGAAGAGGTGCAACTCTGTCTCACATAGTAGTTGTAATTTTTGCTTTAATCGGTGTAATCGGTTTCCTTTCTTATGGATTTAAAGGAATTGGTAAATTTGCAGTTGCTTTTTTACCGCCGCTTGTTACAAATCCGGAAACTTTGATGAAGTATCCCCAGATAAATACAAATCTTTATGCGCTTATACTTATGGCAATAACAACAATTTATGTTGTAAAAGGAGGAATGTTCAGCGTTGTTATTACAGAAGTGCTGCAATATGGTATTCTTACTATATCATCGATTGCAATCGGGATTATTGCAATTATTCATGTTTCCCCTGAGGCATTAAACAGTGTTTTACCGGCAGGTTGGAAAAGCCTTTTCTTCGGCTGGAATTTGAATCTTGACTGGTCAACAGTGCATTCGGTGGCATCATCCAAAGTTACTGCGTTTAATCAATGGATAGCGAGCGACGGATATTCGTTATTCGGATTATTCTTCGGGATGGTATTATTTAAAGGAATTTTTATTTCGGCAGCAGGCCCTGCGCCTAATTATGATATGCAGCGTATCCTGTCTACTAAAAATCCAAAAGAAGCAGCTAAGATGAGCTCGCTTGTAAATGTTGTATTAAACCCGCCAAGATATTTTATGATTGCCGGTTTAACAATACTTGCTTTAACAAGTTTCAATTCACTATATAAAAGCTCTTTAACACAGCCTGATTTTGAAACCATTCTGCCTGAAGTGCTTGCGCACTATATACCGGTAGGGCTTCTCGGATTTTTAATGGCGGGGCTTATTGCCGCATTTATGAGCAACTTTGCCGCCACTGTTAATGCTGCGCCCGCATATATTGTTAATGATATTTATAAACGTTATATAAATCCGAATGCAAGCGCAAAAAAATATGTTAAGATGAGCTATCTATGCTCAGTACTTGTTGTTGTTGTAGGTATTTCTGTAGGATTTTTTATTGAATCAATTAACCAGGTAGTGCTTTGGATTGTATCTGCGCTTTACGGCGGCTATACGGCTGCAAACGTTCTAAAATGGTATTGGTGGCGTTTTAACGGGTTTGGTTATTTCTGGGGTATGGTTAGCGGAATTATTACCTGCTTAGTATTACTTTTATTAGATTATCTACATCTTATTCCGTTCCTGCATACCTGGCCGCTGCCATATAATGTAAGCATGAATTCTTTCCCTGTGATATTTATTATCTCTATAATTGGATGCTTTGTTGCAACGCTTATAACTCCTCCTGAAAGCGATGAAGTACTTATGCACTTCTATAAAACTGTTAAGCCATGGGGCTTCTGGGGCCCTGTCCGTGAAAAAGTAATGAAGGCAAATCCGGGTTTTGTACCTAATAAAGATTTCAAAAAAGATATGTTCAATGTTGTAATAGGAATGGTTTGGCAAATTACATTGATGGCTGCGCCGGTGTTCTTGGTTATCCGCGAATATACTGCATTCTTTGTTGCTGCCGGAATTATGGTTGTTACTTCCGTGATACTTAAATTTAACTGGTGGGACAAACTTGAAAGCGCTTACGGCGAGGATAAGCATCAAATAAAGATTAAAATTTCTGAAAGTGAACTACAAATAACCGAGGAAACAAAATGACCTTAGAGCAATTTAATGATAAAGTATTAAATCTTTTTAAAGAACACGAAGAATTAATTACAAGAAAGAATGAACCGGTAAAACAGAGCAACGGAGTTTATACACGTTACACATACCCGGTTGTAACGGCTGAACATACTCCAGTATTCTGGCGCTATGACCTCGATTATAAAACAAATCCTTTCCTTATGGAACGCATAGGCGTTAATGCTGCGTTTAACTCCGGCGCTATTGAACTGGATGGGAAAATATTATTGGCATTACGCGTTGAAGGTAACGACAGGAAATCATTTTTTGCTATTGCAGAATCACCAAACGGTATTGATAATTTCAGGTTCTGGAATTATCCCGTTACCATGCCGGAAATTGACGGCAACCCCGATACTAACGTTTATGATTTACGCCTTGTTAAGCATGAAGACGGCTGGATATACGGACAGTTTTGTTCTGAAAGAAAAGACCCCGAATCTCCCATGAGCGATACTTCATCCGCAGTTGCACAGGGGGCTTTGGCAAGAACAAAGGACTTAGTTAACTGGGAAAGGCTGCCCGACCTTAAAACTCCTTCTCCCCAGCAGAGGAATGTTGTGCTTCATCCTGAATTTATTAACGGCAAGTATGCTTTTTATACAAGGCCGCAGGATGGGTTTATTGATGCAGGCACAGGCGGCGGCATTGGCTGGGGGCTTACTGATTCCATGGAGAACCCGGTTATTGATAAGGAGACTATTATTGACGACAGGGCGTACCATACAATTAAGGAAGTTAAAAACGGCATGGGCCCTGCACCTATTAAAACAGATAAAGGCTGGCTGCAGCTTGCTCACGGGGTAAGGAATACTGCCGCAGGGCTGCGGTATGTATTATATATGTTTCTTACTGACCTGAAAGAGCCGAATAAAATAATTGCAGAGCCGGCAGGTTATTTTATTGCACCGCAGGGAGAGGAAAGGGTAGGCGATGTTTCCAACGTTGTTTTCAGTAACGGCTGGGTTAAAAAAAATAATGGGGAAGTATTAATTTATTATGCTTCTTCAGATACCAGGCTGCATGTTGCAGTTTCTTCTGTTGATAAACTTTTGGATTACGTTCTTAACACTCCCCCTGATAAATTAAGTAGCGCTGAAAGTGTAAAACAAAGAAATGAACTTATAGCAAAGAACCTGGAAATAATTAAACAATTTATGTAGTACTCACACTATTACCTTCATATAATCTCAGTAATGCTATGTGTTCTGCTTTAAGCAGGATACATAGCATTTTTTCTTTTAAAATTGTA
>JARLHB010000164.1 GCA_031292465.1 Ignavibacteriaceae bacterium | reverse complement strand
TACATCTTTAGGAAAACACGATCCGCCGTAGCCAATGCCCGGGAACAAAAAGCGTTTGCCAATCCTGGAATCAGAACCAATTCCAATCCTCACTTTATCAACTTCAGCGCCGACGTGTTCGCACAAATTTGCAATTTCATTCATAAAAGAAATTTTTACGGCCAAAAATGAATTGGCAGCATACTTGGTTACTTCCGCCGAACGCTCATCCATAAAATAAATCGGATTGCCTGAGCGAATGAATGGTTCATACAAAACTGCAAGCTTTTGTTTTGTTTTTTCATTACTGGTTCCGATTACAACTCTTTCCGGCCTCATAAAATCTTCCACCGCCATACCTTCCCTTAAAAATTCAGGGTTGGAAGCCACATCAAAGTCAAAATCAGGAGCATGCTTTTTAATTGCGTCACGGACCTTATCGCTTGTACCCACAGGTACTGTGCTTTTATCCACAAGAATCTTATAGCCTATATTTGGTTCAGATTTAAATAATTTGCCTAAATCATCCGCCACACCAAGAACATATTTCAAATCAGCGCTGCCGTCGCCATCCTGCGGAGTCGGTAAACACAGGAAAACAACTTCCGACTTCCTTGCAGCATCATTAAGGTCGGTTGTAAATTTTAGCCTGCCAACTTTAATATTTCTTTCAACCAGAACATCAAGCCCTGGTTCAAAAATAGGGACAATGCCCTTCTTTATTTTTTCTATTTTTTTCTTATCTATATCAACACAGATTACGTCGTTGCCTGTTTCGGCAAAACATGTTCCGGTTACCAAACCAACATAACCGGTTCCCACTACAGCAATATTCAAAGTACCTCCGAATAATTTTTAATAAATACTATAACCCATAAAATTATTTTAAAAGATTTGTAATATTCCGATATAGTATAAATATATCAGAAAATTAACTTCCCTTACAATTATTGATACTCCAGCAAAAGCTGAATCTTTTCGCTAAAAATCTCGCCGTCTATAGGCTTTTGTAAAACAGTATCAATTCCTAAAATCTGATACTGCCGCCTTACCTCATCTGATAACTCCGGAACTATAGCAATAATTGGAATCCTGCTCCCTTTGTCTTCTCTTCGCACAGATTGAATAAATTGGATTCCGTTCATTAGCGGTAATTCATAATCTGCTATAATTAAGGAAGGCAGCTGCGATAAAAAATGGTTTAACGCCTCATAACCGTTCTTTACTCCTAATACCTGAAACGTAGGGAAATTTTCTTTCAATACTGTTTCGTAAAATTCTCGTTCCGTATAATCATTTTCAACCAGCAGGATTGTATTGGGAGAAGAAGGAATAGTAAAATGAAATTCGCTGCCGTTACCTAATTCAGAATAAAACCAAATATTTCCATTATGTTTTTCTACTATTTCTTTTACAAGAGAAAGGCCCAATCCCGTACCTTTTTCACCCTTTGTGCCCTCTGTTGAAAACATTTTTTCTATTCTGAATAATTTATTTTTGTTTGCATCAGAAATGCCAATGCCTTCATCCTTTATAATAAATTCGACAAATTTTTCATTAAATATATCCGCAGAAACTTCAACTGATTTTCCTTCAGTTGAAAATTTAATTGCATTGCTGATTATGTTAGTAATAACCTGTGTAAGTAGCCTCTCATCGGCCTGAACATACAGCGAATCTTTTATATGAACTTTTATTTCCAGGTTCTTTCTTATTGCATTTCCGGTAAGCGAAGAAATGCAATTGAATACGATAGTCTGGGCATGAAGCCTTTGCGGTTCAATTTTTATTCTGCCTGTCTGCAGGCGCGACCAGTCAAGCAGGTAATTTACAAGCTGGAGCTGATTCTGTGAAGAATCATTTATATAATTTAGATATTCAAGCCTCTCATCGTAAGAAAGATTTGGTTCATTTATTAAAATTTCCGAAAAGCCTAATATGCTTGTAAAAGGAGCTCTAAGGTCATGAGAAAGCATCGATATAAATCTGTCTTTGGACGAATTAAGCTGCTTATAATTTTCCAGTAAATGGCTCATAGATACTTCATCATTCTTCAGATCGGTAATATCCGTAACAACCCCAAAATATTCTTCAGAACTATCGGCTTCATTCCTTTCAACCGTAATGCTTTCCTGAACCCAGATTACTGTTTTATCTTTCCTGATTATCCTATATACTAATTTGCTAAAATTCCGGGCAGGGTCGACTGCAAAGTCCGTAAAATCCTTTTTTACTTTCTGTATGTCATCTTCAACAACTATAGCCAGGCCCCGGCCGGGTAAACGCCTTATTTCTTCACCGGTATAGCCGGTTACAACAGCCACATTATTTGAATAAAGAACTGTCTCTTTTTCATCAACCTTTTTTAACGACCAAATAAACGTATCCCGTATCCCAGGAGAAAATTTTAGCAGCTTTTCGTTCGTTTTATCCAATTTCGACTTACTTTTATTAATTTTCGTTAGCAGATTTCCGCCCGATTTTATTATAATCTATAAAAAGATATTGCAATCCGGCCTGTTACAAAGTTATTTTTTCATCAAATATAAGAAATAACTTTTTTACAAGAAAATTTATATTATATCATGCTAAATATACGGCATGCATTAATTGCATGCCGCTGCATCAATTTACTTTAATAATATCATCTTTTTTACCGCAGTATAACTGCCTGCTTTTATCTGGTAAAAATAAATACCGCTCGAAAATGCGGAAGCATTAAAATTAACAGAATAGCTGCCGGCAGGCTTTGCTTCATTAACTAAAGTTGCTATTTCTCTGCCAAGTATATCATAAACTCTTAAAGTTACATTGCCTTGTTTTGCAACCTGGTACTTTATAGTTGTTGACGGATTAAACGGATTGGGATAATTCTGATTAAGATTATATGATACAGGAGTTGTATTCTTTTTACTGCTTACATCCGTAAGAATTTCCTGATATTTTGACCTGGCGCTTGAAATTGCAGTCCTTAAATCATCAAGGCTGTTACCCGCAGCAACAGCAAATGCAACTTTTAGTGTATCTCCCGCCAGAATAGAATACGGCCCGCCTGAAGTTACTTCTGATATGTCTCCTGTACCGGCGCTGGCTTTGCCGATACCGCTGGACAAAGCCGTCCATTTTTCTGCTGAAGTAAATCCATCATACACACCAAAGTGTCCGTCGCTGGCATCATTAAGAATAGCCCAGTAACCGTAATCTGTGGATGATATTAAAGCGGTTGCTATTAAAGTATCAAAAGTACTTGCTGCATGCTTAGCAAAGCCTAGATGGCCCTGGACATCATAAGCTGTAGAATCACCGCTGCCGTCAATCATATCCCAGTCGAAATAAACGCCAGCATAAAAATTTGATATAGATGACTGTGAGTTATTAATAAAACTGTATTTCAGAATTATATAATTGTTATCAGGCGAAGAAGCAAAGGTATAAGAATCCAGCCTGGTGGTAATCCCCAATTTACTTTTAACATTATTATCGTTAAATATTGTAATACCACGCTGGTAAGTTAAATCTCCGGATATTTGCAGGTTAAACGGCTGAACCATAGCAAATGAGTTATCCTGAGTATTCCCATCAGAACCATTTCTTGCCGCATCTTCAATGGTGGTATCTGATGTTCCGTACATTAAGGCGCTTTCAAAAAGGAAATTGTTGCCGTTTTTAAATCTAAAGCCGTCTCCCAGTAAATTACTTGGATAATCATTATAGCCGAGAGCGCCTTTGCTTGTTACAGTAAGTGAAACGTTATTGCCTGATTGTGTATAATATGAAGGATGAACAGGAATACTTATTAATTGGAAATCGGAATAGCTGCTGCCATCTGAATACTGCAAAATGAACTGAAGCGTTGTATCGTAAGGTAACGTACTTGCAAGCGTAAAGGAAAATTTTGAATCGGAATTATCTGTTTCAAGCGTACCCATACTGCTTTTATTAATAGAAGCATTTTGTACAGTTGCATAAGAATTTAAGCTTATAAGTGATACTGTAAGGTTTTGCACCGGCTGCAGATAATTAACAAACTTCATTGAAAGCGTAATTGTTTCGCCGGGTTCGAATATTCCGTTAGAGTTGCCACCTGTTGTAAAATCAGATGCTTCTATGCCTACTGCGCGGACGGATATAGAATTTGAATTATTAAGTGCATTGTAAGCATTTATTCTTCCCCTGCCAACCTGGTATTGGTATGAAGGATTTTTCGCATCAATATTGTCACAGTTCACTCTTATTTGTTCTGCAACCTGCAAAGGTGTATAAGTTGGGAAATGTGAAGTTACCAGAGCAGCTACTCCTGCTGTAAGAGGAGAAGAAAAAGAAGTACCAGATTCGGTATAGTAAGCATTCGGCTGCCAGGTAGAATAAATATTGTCGCCCGGTGCAGCTACAGCTACATTTGAAGCATAATTGGACCAGCTGGTAACATTATCATTTGCGTCTGTAGCAGCAACAGAAAGGACACCTGCATAACCGGCGGGATAGAACTTTTCCGGAGAGCCGTCGTTTCCAGCAGCAGCAACAACAAGCGCTCCCTTGGCTATTGCATAATTTATCACTTCCTGTTCTGCATTTGAATAACCGCCGCCGCCCCAACTGCAATTTATTACTTTAGCTCCGTTATCCGCTGCATATTTAATACCTTCATAACCATAAATAATATATGGTTCATCTCTGGTAACATTATAATTATCCCCCTCTGAAACTTTAACAGGCATTATTTTGCAATTATAACCAATGCCTGCCACGCCAACTCCATTATTTGTAACGGCCGAAGCTACACCGGCAACCAATGTACCATGAGCCGGATAATCTTCACTCGGATTGCTATCCGCTGTACCTGTGGAACCGCCGAAATCCCATCCTATTGAATCGCCAACTATCCCATCATTATCACCACTCCAATTGTTGTTTATATCTTTCCAATTGTGCCAGATATTTGCATATAAATCAGGATGAGACCAGTCAACTCCGCAATCAACAATAGCAATAACAACACTTGCATCTCCCGTAGAAATATTCCACGCATTATTCGCATTAATAAGGTCCAGATAATACTGGGAAGGTCTGGATGGATCATTAACAGTAGAAACTATATTCCGCACATATTTGGGTTCGGCCCATTCAATATCACCGGAGGCTTCTTTAATCTTATTAGCAACAGATACTGGATCATCCTGTGCATCAAACTTAACAAGCATTATATTATTTAATTTAGCTGCTTCTGCGGAAGTGCCGGTCCCAAATAGAGCCTTAGCCGATGAAAACTTAAACTTACCTAACTTATTGTTAAGCTGTGCAGCTAAATTTTGAGTTTTGGATAACCCGCCTGTTGACTGATCCTTTAACTTAACAACAACTGTATGTGCAAGGTAATATAAATTGCCCCTGTGTATTATTGCCTTTGAACCAGGCTGATTACTGAACCCCATGCTGAAAAACATTACTGGGATTAAACATACAAGTATTAAATAACGTTTGATTTTATAAATTTTCATTCAGTACCCCGGAAGTTTAAAATAATCTTAAAAGTTTTGCGAAATATTAGTATTCACGCTGTAATTTACAATGGATAATTTGTTACAATTTAAAAACTTTCGCAAAATATGAAAGAATGGAAGAATAAAAAAACCCCGTATGATTTTACGGGGTTTTAAGTATAAAAAATTATTATCAAATAAGAATTTAACATTACTCCGTTTTCTTCAATATTTCAGATGCGGCATTTATTGTCTTCAGAATATCATCATCAGAATGTGCGGTAGAAACAAATATTGCTTCAAACTGAGCAGGAGCCAAATAAATTCCCTTATTAAGCATGCCGTTAAAGTACTTTCCGAAAGCTATTGTATCGGATTTTACAGCAGCTTTATAATTATTAACTTCTTCTTCAACAAAGAATAAAGTCATCATAGAGCCAACCCTGTTAAACGCATAATTTTTCTTTGCTTCATGCAGAGCGCTGCGGATTCCTCCTTCAAGATAGGCAGATTTTTCTTCAAGCAGTTTATATATGCCGGGGTTATTATTAATATATTGCAGCCCGGCATATCCTGCAGCCATAGCCAGCGGATTGCCGCTTAAAGTCCCAGCCTGATAAACAGGTCCGCTTGGGGATATAATTTCCATAATATCTTTTCTACCGCCGAAAGCGCCTACGGGAAGGCCGCCGCCTATTATCTTTCCAAACGTTGATAAATCCGGTTTAATCCCGTACAGTTCCTGCGCGCCGCCTTTTGCAACCCTGAAGCCAGTCATTACTTCGTCAAATATCAGTACTATTTTTTCTTCACTGCATATATCTCTAAGCCCGGTTAGAAATTCCTTACTTGCAGGAACAACGCCCATATTGCCTGCAACCGGCTCTACAATAATAGCTGCAATTTCATTTTTGTTTTCGGCAACAATCTTCTTTACTGAATCTATATCATTATAATCTGCCAGCAGAGTATCAGCAGCATTTCCCTTTGTAACACCGGGACTGGTCGGCATTCCAAATGTTAAAGCGCCTGATCCTGCTTTTATCAGGAAATAATCAGCATGGCCGTGATAGCATCCCTCAAACTTTATAAATTTATCCCTGCCTGTAAAACCGCGTGCGGCTCTTACAGCGCTCATAGTTGCTTCTGTTCCGCTGTTTACCATTCTTACCATTTCTACAGAAGGCACCATTTGCGTAATCAGCTTTGCAATTTGCACTTCAAGTTCGGTAGGAGCGCCGAAACTTGTGCCGTTTTCAACTGCTTTTAATAATGCTTCTTTTATAAACGGCGGGTTATGGCCAAATATATGGGGACCCCAGCTTCCTATATAATCTATAAATTCATTACCGTCAACATCAAATAACTTTGAGCCTTCACCGCGCTGCATAAATACCGGATTGCTGCCTACAGCCTTAAAAGCTCTTACAGGCGAATTAACACCGCCGGGTATATATTTTTGTGACTCTTTAAATAATTCTTCGCTTTTATTAAATCTCATTTTTTATTCCGGATTCTATTAAAAATATAATTTGTGTTTACCATTTGTCTAAATTTGTACAGCGAATCGCTGATTCGCTTTTTTATTTTAATAAAATTACGTACTAATTTGCGAAACAGCGTTTCGCAGTACAATTTTGCGTAACTTCAGTAAACTTATATAGAAATTGCCAATATTTTAACCACCCCCGGCTGAAGCCGCTCCCCTCCTTACTAAGGAGGGGATTAAGGGGAGGTCGAAGTACTCAATATTTTTATACAATTCAGGACTATTTCACACAACAGGTTATATTTGTATATTATTGACAAAAATACAAATAAAAAACGTTATGCGAATGCCCCATAACAATGTGATGAGACTTATCATACATAACGTTAAAACTATTAACACTAACAGAACAAGCTGTTTACTTTAATCAGTTGGTGAAGCAAGATTAACCAACTGTGAAGTAACTCCAGGAATGACTGCTATTTTTCTTGCAAGCTCTTCTTTTTGCTCTTTTGTACCATGAAGTTCCATAATAAGCAATCCTTCATCAGAGCAATTGTCTAAAATACCGTCATGAATTCCGAGCCGGGTTTTTATGATGCATCCCCATCCTGTTAAAACTTTCTGAACATTTACAGCTGAGTCTTTTCTCTTACCGATAAGAACGAGTAACAAAGTCTTTTCCATAATACCCTTTTCCCGTTTAATTAAAAATAGAATATTTAATTTCAGCAATTAACTAAATCATTTTTCCGTTCCAAATCAAGAAAAATAAATATCCCATAGAAAATTGCCATACACAATCATTTCTTACCGGTTTATTATAAAAAAAGCGATTCAGCGAATCGCTTTACAAAAATGTTTATACCGTTTCCTTAATTCACCCTGCTATTCAGCTAATTATTTTTCATCACTTACTTTGTTTTTCTCACTGAATAAAATCGCAGAATCTTTTTCTTTCCCTTTAAGCCAATAGTTTTCCGGGATAATACTCCAATTATTAAAAGCTGCGGGTGAAACTGTTTTCTTTTCTTCAATCCATTTCATCAGGTAAAAGCGCAAATCTTTTTGTGTTGAGTTAATAATCCTTTTTTCTAATTCTTTTTGGGGTATCTTAGATCCGGCTGTTAAATGCCCGCCACCACCGTTTCCACGATATGAGCTTAAAGCAACTTTATATATTGTATTAAGGTCAAATGGTTTGCCGTTTTGCATAGAAATTATATTAACTCGTTCCCCTGCTGGCTTTGATACGTCCACAGTATATTTTATTCCCGCGGCGGAAGAAAAATTATAATAAGGCGAAGCTAATTGAGGCCTCTCGTTTGCAGGCAGAATGTTACCTGTTGAATCAGCTTTAAATTTTAATAAATGATCATCCTCGCTTTTCATCTGATTAAACCAGACGGAACAGGAATGCTCCAGAAAGCCTTTAATCTCTTTTCCGGACAGGCTCATTGTGTAAAGAAGATTTTCGTACTTATACAGCTTAAACATATCCCTTACATATACCGTCCCTTTTTTAATTTGAGCATCGAACGATAGAGGATCGGCAAAAGAAACATCTGCTTTGGTTAAGTCAAGCTGTACGCTATGTATAAGATCAACGAAAGGAGAATCGCCGAAAAATGATTCCCTTGTTGATATGGTTTTATCAAAGGTACCTATCGATTTTGCTACATATTCTTTAATAGTATTAATTACAGGCGTAAACTTTTCCATGAATGCCTTATCCGCCCCGTAACTTTTGCTGTCTATTATTTCACCCTGAATTTTCTTTTCCCATTTATTATTTTGTTTGTCATAATTCAGAATTATATCTGCAACTGCAGCATGCCTTGAAGCATTAGAAGGATTTAGAATTAAGACGTCCTTTCCATCCGGGCCTTTTACTGTTGTATTCCACACCTGGTGGTCATGCCCGGAGAACACCACATCAAAACCGGGGACAAGTTCTGCAACAAGTCTTGCAGCGTCTTCCAAATTAGTCTTCCCTGCTTTATAGGATTTCATTTCATCTTCAGCGCCTGAATGAAATAGCCCAAATACCAGATCGGGTTTTTCCTTTTCATTTATAATTTTCATCCAGTACTGTGCTGTTTCCACCATATCCTTAAACTCAATCCCTTTCCATATATCTCTCGGAAGCCAGTTAGGAATTGCAGGTGTAATTAAACCCAGTACAGCAATCTTTACATTCCCCCTTTTTATAATTGTATAAGGTTTAAAATACGGCTGGCCTGTTTTTTCACTTACGGCATTTGCAGCAAGCCACGGGAAATTAAACTCCTTATTCAGCATATCGTAAACAGCGTGGCCCGGTTCAATATCATGGTTGCCTACTGTTCCCGCATCGTATTTCATATAGTTCATAACCTGTGCACAAATATGCGGTATGTCTGTTTTTTCAAAATTATAATAATAAACCACAGGCTGTCCCTGCAGGATATCTCCATCATCAAGTAAAACCACCTGCTGATCCTGTTTGGCTCGTTCTTCTTTTACATAAGTGTAAATCTGAGCAAGTGAAGTATTGATTGCCTTGTCATATATAAAGTCATACGGAAAAAGTGAACCGTGCACATCGCTTGTCTCAATTACTTTCAAATTAATTGTTTGTGCAGAAAGCAGTTGAGAAATAAGCAGAGTAAAAATCAATAAGACTGATGGCTTAATTTTATGTACCAAAACATATCTCCTTTCATAAACATAATCTGGCTAAATTCTTATTTTTTCTTTAGTCAAAATAAACAAATCTTAAATAATTTTATGATACTGGCTTCAATCAGGTATAATACAATTTTGTATATTATTATAAAGTAAAAAAATACTTATTACATAACAAACAGAAACATAAATATGGAAAGAATTATTATACTTTTACTCATAGGATTAACTGCCGGAGTATTCAGCGGAGTTTTAGGGATAGGCGGCGGAATAGTTATTATTCCCCTGCTGGTTTATTTTCTCGGCTTTTCACAGCAGCAGGCACAGGGTACTTCTCTCGGATTGCTCCTTCCGCCAATTGGTTTGCTTGCTGTTATCAACTATTATAAAGCCGGTTTTGTGGATATGAAAGCTGCCGGAATAATGGTAATTACATTTTTAGTCGGAAGTTATCTCTCATCTTTATTTGCTATCCGGCTGGATGAAGCCATTACAAAGAAAATATTTGCAGTATTTCTTCTTGCATATTCAATGAAGTTGTTTTTCGGAAAGTAGAAACGCAATACATGTTCTAAATCTTATGGATACAATTTCAGAGACGGGGCATCCCATAGGGACAAGTTACCCCGTCTATGCAAATACAAAAAATTATTTTAAAATTTTTACCAGCCATTGATGTAAGGGCAGCATGTCTTTATATTTTTTAAATGAATAATCTATAATGTCTTTATTCGTCAGCTCGCTGAAGTCCGAACTTTCATAATATGCATAAAGCCCGTAATATAAAAGGTATTCTGCATTAGGCGAAGACGGATCATATCCTCTGGGAATTTTTTTATAAGTCTTGCCGCCTAAAGTATAATCACCCCTTTTTAACACTTTCTTAATTACGTTACTTAATTCATTGCCCAGAAGCGGATCAACCACTGCATCCCTGATAATTTTTATCTGCTCTTTTGAAGGCATATATATTCCGGAACTTATAAAAAATCCCTTTGGGTCAATGTGAAAATAGAAGCCCGAGCTTTCCATTTTCTTTTTGCCTTCCCAAAGATAGATTCCAAGATTTGTTTTATATGGCGATTTGTCTTTGCTGAATCTTACATCCCTGTGCAGCCTGAAGACAGATTTATCAATTTTAGGAACAGCCATAATGTTGGGAACTATTGCGGACAGCTCATCCCCCATTTCCGTAACAAACTGGAATGCAGGTTCAAGAAGCCGGGAATTATAATCATCCCTGTGTTCTTCAAACCATTCTTTGTTATTATTCTTAGAAAGCTTCTTTAAGAAATCAACCGTTTTCTTCGGAAAATTTTCAAATGCCGGAAATTTAGTCATTGTTTTCCTTTCAATATTCAAATACATTTTTATTTACTACGCCATTACGAAGTGGCACACTCTCTTTTTGTTTGTAGAGACGGGGCATGCCCCGTCTCTACAGTAATGTACATCATAAAAACACTGAAAAAACGATATTCAATTAGCGCCCGCCGGTTCATGTTCTTTTAAATACCTTGTTAAAAGATTAAACAAATGCAGCGACGTGTTTTTACCTTCATAAATTCCGTGCGAACGGTTTGGATAATCCATCATGGTAAACGGTTTATTTAAAGAGATTAATTTATTAACCAGAGCTTCCGTATTCTGGAAATGAACATTATCATCTCCCGATCCGTGTACAATCAACAGATTACCTTTCAATTTTTCCGCATATGTTATAGGCGAACCCTGTTCATATGCTTCAGTATTATCCTGCGGCGTACCCATATAACGTTCCTGGTAAATTGAATCATAATATCTTTGATCTGTTACAGGAGCAACAGACATACCTGTTTTATAAATATCAGGGTACCTGAATAAAAGGTCTAATGTCCCCGAGCCGCCGCCGCTCCATCCCCAGACAGCTACACGGCTTGTATCCAGAAATGGCCACTCCTTTAATAATTCTGCTGCTGCGGCAGACTGATCTTCGGAAGAAAGGATTCCGATTTTCTTATAAATAGATTTTCTCCATTCCCTGCCTCTCGGAGCCGGAGTGCCCCGGTTATCAACGCTTATTATTATGTATCCCTGCTGAGTGAGCATTTCATGCCAGAACCAGCCTCTGTCCCATTCATCAAGCACAGTCTGCGCCGCCGGCTCGCCGTAAACATAAAACAACACCGGATACTTTTTAGATGCATCAAAATTATAAGGTTTCATACAATAGCCGTCAAGCTTAACACCGCTGCCTATATCAACTTTGAAAAATTCTGCAGGTTTTGTCTTTAATTGTTTTATCCTGTTTTTTAATTCTGAATTTGAAACCAAAGTATTAATAACTTTATGATCCGGAAGATGTACAACATCAATTACAGGCGGAGTATCAAACGAAGAATATGTATGTATTGCCCACTCAGAATTTGGCGATACCTGGTATGAATGTGTCCCTGGCTCATCCTGAGGTGTTATTCTTTCGGCTTTGCCTATTCCATCCAGAGCCATTCTGTATAAATACTTTTGTGTTGCATTATCCGGCGAGGCAATAAAATAAATCCATCCGTTAACCTCATCAATTCTTTCGATACTTATTACATCAAACTGGTCGGGAGTGATAAGCTTAAGATCACCGGTAGATTTAGATACCACATAAACATGCCGCCAGCCGTCTCTTTCGCTAATCCAGACGAATTGATTGCTGCTTTTAAACCACTGCGGATCATCATTCACATCAATCCAGGCTTTATCTTCTTCAATAAACAATGTTTTAACATCGCCTGTTTTTGCATTACCAAGCATAACTTCATTTTTATTCTGCTCCCTGTTAAGGTGCTGCAAAATAATATCATCGGAACCTGCCGCCCAATCCATTCTTGCTATATAGTTATTGCGCGGGTCCCCGGGTACCTTCATCCAGACGGTACTGCCGCCGCCTGCATTTACTACGCCCACCCGGCATGATGAATTGGTAGTACCGGCTAATGGATATTGAACCGGCTTAACAAAAGAATATAATGAATCCGTATCATCAATTAAAAGGAAGTCCCTTACACCGCTCGCATTAAGCTGCCAGTAAGCAATAGATTTGCTGTCGGGGCTCCATCTGAATCCGTCTCTTAAATCCAATTCTTCTTCATATACCCAGTCGAATGTTCCATTTATTGTGGTAAAGGAACCGTCATTTGTTAACTGAACGATATTATGAGAAGACAGGTCTTCAACATAAAGATTATTTTTAATTACATAAGCAATTTTTGACTGGTCCGGTGAAAACTTAGCAAACATAAGAGTGGAAGAATCGGCGTTACCACCGAGTTTATACAAACTCCATGTTTCAAGATTTAACACCCAGTAATCGCCGCGTGTATTCCTGCGCCACACTCTTGCAGTGTTTGTAAAAATCAGTAATTGTTTTTTGTCCGGAGACCATTGGTAATCATCTATATCAAGTGGGATTTCTTTTCCGGAGGGGATTAATTTTTCTGCGGGTATAAGTATTTTTCTTTTACCTGTGGCTGCATTATACGCAACAATATCCTCGCCCAACTTTGTTTTTTCAGAAGGCTCAAGGGTAGTATAACCTGTTCCGTCTTCAAGCCAGCGGGCTGGGCCAAACCTCTCTGCTTTGAAGTAATTTGAGCCGAATACCTTATCAAGCGTAATAAGGGTAGAATCGGCATCCTGCGCCCTGGGAATTATTGTAACAAACAAAATAAAAAAGAGGATCAGATAGAACTTTGCCTTCATAATTTTTCTCCGGTAAGAGTTTAACTTTGAATAATTCAGGCGACAATTTATATTGAATAATATTTTAAGGCAAGAGATATGTGTTAAGTGGCAGAGAATACTTATCCGGCAGGTTAATACTTTTAATATATTAAACATTATACTCCGGAATCTGCTAAAGTTTAAGCGGATTCCGGATTAATTATATACGATTTTGCGTTTATTTTTTTAATATTTTACGGGAAGGGACAAAGAAATCTTTAGCCGTAAGGCCGCATTCCTTTGCCATTTTTTCTGACCACTCAATTTCCCCTATGCCCGTTACATGCTGGTTTGATCCGAAAGTAAAATGCGCACCGGCTGCTTTAGCTTCTTTAATAAATGTTTTGCCCGGAACCTGGAAGCGGGAATTAATTTCAATTGCAATTTTATTCTTTACTGCTGCGTCTATTAGTTTTTTTCTTCTTTCTTTTGTCCAAAGTTTATCATAATCCTTACTTAACGTATCCGGTAAGTATGTAGGATTTACCCATACAGTAATAGGATCGGATAAAACCTTCAGGTTATAATTTACGTATCTGTCCATAAACTCTTCCGGATTATCAAAATAAACTCCCTTTTCCCATAGTCTTATTATTTTACCATCTTTATCGGGAAAGTTCAGTGCATCCTCAAGTATATAATCCAGTTTCTTTAAAGTCTCTTTTGAATATACATCCTGCCAGTTTTGGCGGTCAACCTGTATTCCTAAATAGAGCGGATACTTTTTAATTGCAGAAGCACATAATGCCAGAAGGCTGTCGTTCCTGTTTTTATCCCTGGAACATATTTCTTCAGCTATGCCGAAAGTAACACCCATTTTACGCGACTGGGCAGCCGCATCTGCATAACGTTCATCAAGAGTACCCTTAAATTCATCGGAAAGATGCACATGCAAATCAATTTTAGATATATTTTTTTGTGAGCCAGGCATAATTAGAAGTACAGCCATCATAAAAGATATAATTGTATTTTTCATTTAGTATGAGTCCACCATTTAATTTGTATTTAGTTAATTAATATGAATACAAATTTATTACATTATTATTTAAATATACAGGCAATCATCTATTAATAATATTTGCAAGCAGCAATATTATTCATACGTACAATTTATTTACAACTAATTGTATAAGAACTCCTACGATTATAAATTTAAAAGGCAAATACCTTCCTGTGAAGGGACTAATTTGAGGGCGGGTTTATAAATTAGCATGCGATTTTATTACAAAAAGGAAGCGAATCAGCGATTCGCTGTACAAAAATAACAATTAAAAATAACCCGGAACTTTATTTAGCTTTTTAATTAGCTAATTTCGGTTCCGGGTCATACTGAAGGAGACTCTTTATTTTTTACGGCAATATCTTTTACTCAATTTTTTCCAGGTGCACATCTCCGTTAATAGTCTTTATCGTAACTTTGTTTTTGCCGCCATTAATACTTGCTTTTCCGTAGATATACTTTCTTGCGGAACCTTTATGGTGGTCCCACTTATCAGTTTGAGTCCTGTCAAGGTCAAAATCGCTGATAATTTTATATTTCCCTTCCATATCTTTTGTATATGAAAGCGTAATATCCACATCCATAGAAAATCCTGCGGGCACAAAGAGAGTTATATCGCCGTCCTGAGATTCAAGTTCTATATCCCTATCGCCATCATTAGGGTTGCAAATTTCCTTAACATTTATTTTACCACTCATAGTAGAGGCATTAACACTGCCATCAACATCATCAATTTTTATATTGCCTCCCATCGTTTTAGCTTTAACAAATTTCTTTGCCGAACTTATGTTTATTTCGCCTCCCATTGTTGAAACATTTGCGCCGTTGGGAGCCGTATCAACATTTATTTCCCCGCCCATGCTGGAAATATCAACTTCATCACCTGTAGATTCGCCGCTTTTCCTTGTAACATTCTTCATTGTAACTTTTCCGCCCATTGATGATCCTTTAACATCTCCGGTAATATCCTCAAAATCTACTTCCCCGCCCATAGTATGAACATTGCCATCTACTTCCGATTTGGTCAGCGATACATTCCCGCCCATAGTTGAAAGGTCAAGATATCCCTTAAGGTTAGACAAAGTAAGCCCGCCGCCCATAGTCTGACCGGAAATTTTTCCATTAACCCCATCTATTGTTAGCGAGCCGCCCATTGTATTAAGTTCAATATCAAATTCAGAGGGCACCACAATATCAAAATGCGCATTGCTGCTCACATTATCATGCTGATGTTTAAATCTTGAGTTTATATTAATTCCTGAATTATCTTTTTCAAACTCAACAAGAAAATCTTCCCAATCTTCTCCGTCTATAGAAGCATCAACCTTAACTTCATTTTTCCCCCAGGCTGTAATTGAAATACTTCCGCCTGTTTTTAGATTAATGCTTAGTTTTTGCCCCTTCTCAACATTAAAATTTTTATGAATTTCTTTGCTTCCATATACTTCTGACATGGAAGCATTTGAATCTGCCTGGGATTCCTGTCCGCTGTTTTGTGCGCTGCAGGTTATGGAAAAAACGCCGAGAATAATTAGTGCAAAGGCATAAAATACTTTAATAAATTTCATTTTTGCGCCCATAGCTGTTCCATTTCCTTAATTTTTATTTTCTTAATTTCCTTAATTCGATACTGTCATTTATTGTCTTTATAACAATTGTATCTCCGCCGCCATTAATTTTATAGGTGGCATTTACATTTCCGGAATATTTATTAGCATCATAGCTTTTTGCAGGGAACTCCGAAATAACCGGTTTTTCATCAGATCCGCCCCATCCGCTGGTAACAACATTTACATTAATAGTAGCTTTGGCATTCGGATCAATATAGAACTTTACAGAGCCGTTCATAGTTTCAAGTTTACTTGAGCCGTAAACTGCCCTTAATTCCGCATAAATATCCCCGCTTGATGTACTGGCATTAATCGACCCGCTTATGTTGTATAGGTATAAGTTGCCTCCGTAAGTTCTTGCATAAGTTGAACCTGTTGAACCGAGTATTTTTACATCACCGCCATTTGTGCTTAGTTTAGCGCTGCCTGAAACTTTTTTTACACTGATATTCCCGCCCATAGTACTAACATCTGCACTGCCTCCAATATCACCGGTTACTATATCACCGCCAAATGTTTTTACATAAAGATATTTACCTACATTGCCAACGCTAATTTCACCGCCTTTTGTCTGAATATCGCCCTTGCCATAAATATTTCTTACTGTTACATCACCGCCATTTGTGCTAAGTACTAAATCGCCGTTTATGTTCCCGGCAACAATATCGCCTCCATTAGTCTTTAGGTTTGCATAACCTGTAACGTTGCCAAGGGTTACATCTCCCCCTCCGGTTGAAATCTGGCAGTTTCCTTTCAGTTCATTATGGACAATTATATCTCCCTGATTTGATTTTAAATCAAGGTTAAATTCCACCGGTACTGAAACTCTTACATCGGAGCTGTTGTAATAGCCGGAGCCATTGTTTTGCACTATAATGGTGCCGCCGGATTGATATATATTTAACGAATTATTCTGGTTATCATCAGCATCTGATATCCTGACGTAAACCTCGTTTTTATTCCAGGTTTCAATCGTAACATCGCCTGAATTGACGGATACTTTTAATGTACCGCCTTTATTAACTTTAAATGATTTGCTAACATTCCCGCTGTTATCAACATTAGGCTCTGCCTTAGAATCATATAAGTTAAATGATGCAGCTATAATCAGCAGTAGTGCTGCCCACTTAAATGATCTCATTGTATTTTTTCCTCCTTAATTAAGGATGCCGCCCGAATGCGTACATATTCGTTGTCATCGTTTTTCACTTTCTGATTTAATATTTTTATTCCTTCTTGTCCTATTTCTTTACCGTTCAGTTTGGCAGAAGCCAAACCGTTTATCGCTGCTATCCGCATTCCCGAATTCTTGTCATGTTCAAGAGCATATAAAAGAGTCTCATTAATCTCATTATCATAAGGCAGATTGAGCAATGCCTTTAAAGCTTCCGTCCGCACACCGGGGTTGCCGTCAAATTTAAGCGCCGTAATTAAAGCAGATTTAACTTTAGGATTAGCTTTGTTGTTCGCCATTGTCTGGTTAGCAAGCGCATTTGCCGTTTGTATTCTCGTGCCGGGATTTTTTTCATTCACAAGCGCATCCGCTAATATTTTCTGTACGGACGGATCGTTCAGTTTCCCTTTCATCGTCACTCTTTTTACAGCATCAAATGTAAATTCAACTTCGCCGCTATTTGAAGTGCTGTTAACAAACTGCACATTTGCTATTTCAGTATTTCCTCCCGTCAGACCGAGGTTTTCGGAAATACTGCTTATCCTGGCCGATCCGGCAGGGCTAAAGACTAAGTAGCCTAAAAACAACCCCAGAGCAAGAGAAAAACCGCCGGCAAATGCAGGTTTCTTATTTGCCCACAAGTTTCTGCGAAAAGAATTAAATACTCTTTCTAATATTGTTTGTTTTGATAAATCATAATCGAGCTTTAAGCGGAATTGCCTTCTTGCATCCTGCAGGAACAATTCGTCTATTTCTTCTGTCTTATTCTGCTCAACAACGTCATAATATTTTTTCAACTTATCATATTCTGCCTGGCATTCGCTGCATTCTATTAAATGCTGATGGAGTTTATTTAATTCTTCATCATTCAGCTCATCAAGCAGAGCTAATTGTATCATTTCTTTATATGTCTGATGTTCCATAATAGACTCCTAGTCCTTATCCACAAAATCTTTTAAATGTTCGCGCATTCTTTGCGTAGCCATAAAAAGATAATTTTTTATTGTACCTTCACTGCAATTCAACATTGTTGAAATTTCTTTTATCTTATAACCGTTATAATGCTTCATTGTAAACACAAGCCTCTGCTGGGGTGACAGCTTATCCAATCCGTTTTCTATCTTAGCACCTATTTCTGAACTTACCGCATTATTATCCGGTGTCTGGTTATCCGTCAATGTATCGGATAACGACCGCGGATTGCTGTCTTCCTCATCTGTTTCTTCATCCAAAGAAGTGTACGCATATTTCTTCTTCTGAGAACGGTAGGTTAGGCAAACGTTGGTCGTTATCCTGTAAAGCCATGTTGAAAACTCGCTTCTGAATTCGAATTTCTTTATGGCCTTAAATACTCTTAAAAACACTTCCTGGTAAATATCTTTTGCATCTTCATTATTATTAATAAATGAATATGCTATTCCAAGTACGTTTTTATCGTATTTATAAACGAGTTCCTCAAACGCTGACCGGTCTCCATTCTGCGCAGCAACTATCAATTTATTTTCTTCTGGTGTCATTCATTCCTTAATATCTGTCAAGTTAGACCATACATACACAAATAAGGTTGGGGGATAAAGAAAAATTTATACTTATTTAACCATAATAATTTATCTATTCTTACTGTTATTTGCTTAAAAAGATGCAATTCCTTCAAAATTTTTCTATTTAACCATATTTGCCGGAAATTTGATTTTACTCTACTTGTTTATCAAATAATTTAGCAAATTATGGTAGTTGATTTTTTATTTACACATTTGTAAATAACTCTTAAAGAAATATTCCTTTTAGCCGATAATAAATATGTAGCTATAGTATTAATTTATCTACGGGAGACATAATTATTATGATTATGAAAAAGTTCGGTAACTCGGATAAACCAGTTTCTCTGCTTGGTTTTGGCTGTTGGGGAATAGGCAAAGAAATGTGGATTGGCGCAGATGATAAAGAGTCTAAGAAAGTGCTTCACAGGGCAATAAAAGAAGGCATCAATTTCTTTGATACTGCACTTGCATACGGCAACGGGCACAGTGAAAGCCTTGTAGGCGAAGTTGAAAAAGAATCGGGTGAAAAACTTTTTATTGCATCTAAAATACCTTCCATGAAGTTGGAATGGCCTGCATCCAAAAATTCTACACTAAAAGAATCTTTCCCTAAAGAATATATTATTAAGAAAACGGAAGACAGTCTCCGTAATTTAAAACGCGATTATATTGACTTAATGCAGTTCCATGTATGGAATGATAAATGGGCGGATATGGATGAATGGAAAGAGGCAATAGAAAAATTAAAAAAGGACGGCAAAGTTTTATTCTGGGGAATTTCTATGAATGACCATGAACCCAATAACGGTATTGAGGCAGGGAAAACAGGATTTATAGACAGTTTTCAGGTAATCTTTAATATATTTGAACAGAGGCCTGTCGACCGGTTGTTCCCCTTCTGTAAAGAAAATGAAATAAGTATAATAGCGCGCGTACCTTTTGATGAAGGCGCCTTAACAGGAAATATTGAACAGTCCACACAATTCCCAATCGGCGATTTTAGAAATGAATATTTCAGAGACAGAAGGAAATCCGAAGTTAAAGTACGCGTGGATAAAATTTGGAGCGATGTAAAACCTGCCGCAGCATCAATGTCCGAAGCGGCCCTCAGATTTATTATAAGTCATGATGCCGTTACATCTGTTATACCCGGAATGCGAAAAGAAAAGAACTTAATGGCTAATATAGCCAGCATAAACAAAGGGGGCTTTTCCCATAAACTTCTGGAAGAATTAAAAGTACACAAATGGGATAAAAATTTCTACGAATAAAGGCCGCTGATTACACAGATTTTTACCTCCGCTTTAATTTGTGTAATCAGCGTCCTGCTTTTTTCTTACAGACTTATTTTATATCCTAATTTTATACCTATATTAAACTGGTTTTCTCCGTCAGATATGCTGGCATTTACATATGAATCTTTTAGGGACAAATTATACCCTACTGTTGGTGTTAAGATAATTCCATCATTTATCTCAATATTATAACCTGCGGCAGCTATAAAGGCCGGTATATAATAATACCGTGGAGAACTTGGCAAAACAGGATTAACACGGGAAATACCTATGCCAGCCTGAAAGAATAGGCTGCTTAAGTTTTCAAACGGATGATAACGAAACAACGATCCCGCTGTAAATGTTTCAAATTTTTCATCAACTAAATTATAAGTTAAGTAATCTGCTTTTAACGGCATTGAGTTATATGATACAAATGCAACAAGCGCTGTATTGGTATTAAGATAGAATGCTGACTCTAAAGAAAATTCAGGGTTATTGTCTGATTTTATATCCGTATAATCCAGAGTTTGATACTTTGCCTTACCGACTTTTAACAATTGGCTTACACCCGCTGAAACAATTACATTAGCCGGCTTAGAGCCTTCTGATAAAGACTGATTATTAGCCCTGAAGAAATTCTCATTTGCAGATATTGAAAACTGAAAAGTTTCATAAGGGAATCTCCAGTTGAAGTACCTGCTTTTATGTAAATTGAACCATACACCGGCGTAACCGGCAGATAATTTTACTCCATTATATCCGATAGAAATTTCTGCACCATGAGTATAATAATCAATCAGTTCACTTTTTACTCCCAAAGAATAATTACCCAGGTAATATTTCTGGCTGATTGAAAAACCTTCTCCAAGGTTTACCGGTTTCCATTCGAATGCGAGGCCCGGGCTGAAAGAAGCATCATTTGGAAAATCAGCCCAGTCTGTAAATAGCGTTTCAAATGATGATTGTCCATTGCCGTCATCATCCGGCTTATCAAATGGTTTTGAAAAACTTAAAGAAACAGGAACGGACAGGAAATTGTCTTCAAAAACTGGAACAGTTAACCCTGCACTTAATAATGTTGGAGGGGTAAGATCTAAACTATAATAGCTGGAATTCCGTTGAGCCGAGCCTAAATTCATAATAGAAAAACCAAAGACCCAGTTTCTATTAAGTAAAAGAAATTTATCATTTATCCCGATACTGAAAAGATATGCCTTGGAATCTACGGAAATATCACTTCCAAAGCCGAACCTTAAATCAGCCCCAATACTCAGGTTTTCACTTAGCTTATTAGCATAACCGGCTGCGATACTTCTGTAAATTTGATGCGGAAAAATACAATTGCATATATCAGGATCATCAACAGGAGTTACAGCATCCTTTCCCCAATCCCAATAAGTATAACTAATAGCAAATGAGCCTATGGTTCCTGCATTATAATAAAAGGAATAATCATTTATAGGCATGGACAGCCGCATTTGATAGCCCTGATGAAAGAATGAAAACTGCGGGTCTTCTGTAAAGACAAGATTTGCCGGATTATAAGTAAGCGCGTCTAAATTATCCGTTGATACAACGCCCTGCATACCCATACCAAAATTTCTTACGGAATGTGGATAATTTACAAAATTGAATGACTCTATAAATGGCGCCTGAGGTTTAAGTTCCGTATTTATTAGCAAAAGGAATCCCGCAAAACAAATAAAAAAAGCTTTCATGCTTACTCCCGCTAGTTATAATATTCTGCTTTATAAGTTTACTAATTATTTTTATTAAAGAAAATCACAATATATTTGCCTGATTCAATAATATAAATAAGTTTAATAACTGAAAGTTGAACCGTGAATAAAACTATTACTATCTTCGGAAGTTCATTACCAAAGCAAAATGATGAAGAATATAAAACTGCTTACATTCTCGGATGTGAATTAGCAAAGAAAGGTTACAGCGTTTGCACCGGCGGCTACCAGGGAATTATGGATGCAGCATCCAAAGGGGCAGCAGAAAATGGCTCTGAAGCTATAGGCATTACCGTTGACCTTTGGGGCGCCGTACCAAGTAAATATTTAACCCGTGAAATTGAGTGCACTACTTTATTTGAAAGGATTACTAAGCTTGTTGAAACAGGAGACGGATACGTTATCCTGCAGGGCGGTACAGGCACGTTGCTGGAATTAGCCGTTGTATGGGAGCTAATGAATAAGAATCTTTTAAAAACAAAACCTGCTGCATGCCATTCAAATATGTGGAATAATATTGTTAAGGTAATGGAAGTACAAATTAATAAAGAAGGAAGAAAAACCGGGCTTATTAAGCCATGCAATACTGTTGAGCAAATTGTTGAATACTTAGACACACAATTAAAATTTTGATTGTACGTCGAAACGCTGTTTCGACATCCTGTAACATTCTCATTCTCACAATGCTTAACAAAATAATTAGTTAGCAAGCGCCTTCCTGAAGATGAGGGAGTACAATTCCAGCACTACTATATTGTGAATTTGCGGCGTTCAGCCGGTAAAAGAAGCGAAACAGCGTTTCGCTGTACATTCATTTTCGCACTGCGGAATCACCATTCCGCCTAAAGGTGTAATAATGTAAATTACGCAGCGTAAAAAGATTTTACTTGGCAAGAGTTATTTATTTATAAAGAAAAGATTTTACTGCTTCATATACCATGTCAACAGATAATTCTTTTATGCATTTAAATTGCATATCGGTTCTTGAACAAATCAAAGGTTTCGGTGAATAGAAAAAGCAGGGCGAGCATTCCAGGTCTAATGAAACTATTTTGTATTCGGTATGCCAGGGGTGGATGTAAGAAGTGTTTGTCGGGCCTATTACAGCAACTACTTTTCTTTTCATTGCGCTGGCAACATGCATAAGGCTTGAATCATTGGTAACAAATACATTGCACCTTTTTATAACAGCGGCGCTTTGCGGAAGATTTTCAGATTCGGTAAAAATTGCTTCCGGCGAACCGATTTTGTTAATAATATTCTTCTTTAATTCTTCCTCTTCCGGCCCGCCGAATAATAATATCTTGGCTTTGTCATTTTCAATAAGCCTTCTGCCGAGTTGCGCAAACTTTTCAGGCTCCCATCTCCTGTTAATATGATTCTTTAATGTTGCAGAGCCGGGATGAAAGCCAATAACCACATCATTATCATTAATATTTATATCTCTTAAATACTTATCGGCAAATAAATCATCTTCCGCGCTTACGGGAAAATACAGGTCGGGTACTTCAGTAAATTTTTTATTTAATAACTGCTCAACCAGTTTTATATTGGAATGTACATTATGAACAGAATCATCTTCTTTAATTCTAATGTTATTCAGGAATCCTAATTCGCGCGTATTCATGCGCAGATATTTCGCCCCGGCTCTTTTCTTTGCGCCAATAAGCAGATTGATTAAATTATATTCTTTCCTGTTTGCGGGATAAACATTTATTGATGCGTCATACCTGCCGCGCAGATTCAGCACGTAGTTTAAAGAAGGTACAATACCGTTTTTTAAGAAATTATAATAATGGACATTATTAATATCTTTATTTCTCTCATACATATCCTTTACGCCTTTAAACATTACCAGCGCATCAATCTGTGCATCAGGCAGTGCACTGCGCAGCAGCCTTAGCGCAGGCGTAAACATCAAGGCATCACCAATACCGGAAAGGGCTAAAATTAATATATTCATTCAAATGATTAAATAATATTGAAGCAATTTA
>JARLHB010000163.1 GCA_031292465.1 Ignavibacteriaceae bacterium | reverse complement strand
GAAAACTTATTATACTCAATTTAATAATGCAATTAAAGAACAAATAATTATATGTATCACATATAGTGAAGGAGTTACACAGTGAAACTTTATAGCAAATTTATTATGGCAGCTTTAGCGTGCTGCTTAATGATTCTGATAGAAAGCTGTTCAACATCAATTCTTGTTGATGTTTGGAATGACCCCTCATACAATGAACCTCCATTAAAGAAAATACTAATTATTGCCGTAAGCAAGGATCCTGTCCATCGGCGGATTTGGGAGGATGCTTTTGTTAACGGGTTTTCCGCCAATGGTGTAAAAGCAATTCCATCTTACAGTTTGTACCCGGATGCCTCACCGGATACAAATCAGGTATTTCAAGCTGTACAGGAAAACGGGTTTGATGGGATCTTAGTTACCAGTCATCTTCTGGCCGGTACTAAAACCCGTTATGTTCAGGGCTATGTTACTTCTGAGCTGAGATCGAGGTATAACCGTTTTAAAAATGTGTATTACAACTATTATCAGGATGTTGACCATCCGGCTTACGTTGATTCTCTTTTAGTAAGGCGCCGGGCAATAGACCTTTGGACAACTAAAAATGACGAACAAATGATATGGGGCGCAACAAGCAATACTCCGGAACTGAATACAGTACAAGATATTCAAAGTGATATTGTAAATCTTGTGATAGCTGAGTTAGAGGGCGATGCTATTATTAAACACGGAAAGTAAATAAGATAACATAAAACATAATACGGTGTTAAAAAAAACGGCACATATTAAGCTTGAGGCTGATGACATCTCATCTTGAACAAATAGTGTACAGCATAAAGGTTTTACATCGTTGTTGATAATAAATGATGGTACCGGCCCATGGAAAACCTAATCCCTTTTTCAATCCTTTGACCTATTGATTGATATTAAATTCTGATATATTATAAAATGAAGTAATATATTATTAATATTGTAACAAATAGATTGCTCTAAATAAGAAGAGGATTATAATAAAGTAAAAGGAAAAAACCGTGATCCAAAGCTATGCTTAGCCTGATTAAATGGCTTCTGATTGCTTTTCGGAGTATTTATTGATAGATTTCTATAAATAAAATGATTTGCTTCGGGTTATGATTTTGCCAAAGTAAATTATGCCGGCTTCTTCCAGTTTGATTCTTTTTTAATAAAATAATATAAATTACTGCCGCCACTGCAATTTATATGTGAAAGGAGCTATGAGCAAAACAATTCCTAAAAGATCACCGATAAAAAAGAAGACTACCGCAGAAATAATACCCGTAAATGATCAATTCTATATTGTTGGTATTGGTGCCTCCGCAGGCGGCCTGGACGCTCTTGAAAAATTTTTCGGAAACATGAGCGAGGCTACCGGTATGGCTTTTATTGTTGTATCGCATTTGGATCCGACGCATATAAGCATTATGCCGGAACTGATTCAAAAATCTACTAAGATGAAGTTATCCCAGGCGGAAGACGGGATGGTTGTTGAACCCGATCATGTGTATGTAGCTCCGGCAAACAGAGATTTAGCAATACTTCATGGAACAATTCAATTAATCGAACCTGTTCAGGCTCATGGGTTCAGGCTTCCAATTGATTTCTTCTTCAAATCGCTTTCCGCTGATTTAGGTGAAAAGGCTATCGGCATCATCTTATCCGGTATGGCATCCGACGGTACTGCCGGGATAAAAGCAATAAAAAGTGAATTGGGAATGGTAATGGTGCAAGACCCAAATTCGGCAAAGTTCGACGGTATGCCAAACAGCGCTATTAAAACCGAATTAGCCGATTACATCCTGCCGCCTGAAGAAATGCCGGCTCAATTAATTAAATACGTTTCACAAAAAGTTAAAGGGGTTCAGCTAGATAAAGCAATTACCGATGATAAAATTCCGGATGCATTTCAAAAAATATTTATACTTCTCCGGACTCAAACAGGCCACGACTTTTCACTTTACAAACAAAACACGATTTACAGGCGCATTGAAAGAAGAATGAACATTTCTCAATTAGACAGCCTTCCAAATTATATCCGGCTGCTTCAGGAAAACCCTTCTGAAATTGACAGCTTATTTAAAGAGCTTTTAATCGGAGTAACAAATTTTTTCAGGGATCCCGAATCATTCGAAAGATTGAAGAAAGTATTATTAGAGATAGTAAAAAATAAACCAGATAACGGACAAATAAGAATTTGGGTGCCGGGATGCTCTACCGGTGAAGAAGCATATTCAATTGCCATTTTATTAAGAGAGTGCATGAATGAGACAAAAAAATACCTTAATGTGCAAATATTTGCTACAGACATTGACAACGATGCGATTGAAAAAGCCCGTGCAGGTTCTTTTTCAGGAATTGAATCTGATGTTAACAAAGAGAGTTTGAACAATTGCTTTACTTCCGAGGGTAATCTCTTCCATGTAAGAAAAGAAATCAGGGAAATGTTAGTCTTTGCGCCTCACAATATTATTAAAGATCCCCCGTTTACAAGGCTGGACCTGATATCCTGCCGCAATCTTTTAATTTATTTTAATGCAGAATTACAAAAAAGAATAATCCCGCTATTTCATTATAGCCTGTTGCCTAATGGAACACTTTTCCTTGGCTCATCCGAAACTATCGGCGCATATGTCGACCTGTTTTCAATGGTAGATAAAAAATGGAAAATTTATAGAAAAAGAGACTCTATTTATTCAAAACAACCCTTTATTGAATTCCCGGTATCGCGGTCAATAGGGAAAACGAATGAAACTCTCATGAAAAAAAATGAAATAACAAATATTACTCAGATAGCTGAAAAAATCATTTTGCAAAGTTACTCGCCAAATTGCGTAATCATAAACGGAAATGGAGATTTAGTTTATATCCATGGGAAAACCGGAAAATACCTGGAACTTACTCATGGCGAAGCAAAGATGAACATTTTTGAAATGGCCCGCGAAGGATTAAAACAAGAACTTCCGGTATTAGTCAGAAAAGTTATATCAGGTAAAAGACCGGTGACTGCTGAAGCAATAAGCGTAAAGTCCAATGGAAAAACTCAATTAATAAATCTTACTGTTAAGCCGGTAAAAGAACCTGCAGCAATGCTGGGCTCCTTTCTAATCATTTTTGAGGAAATTACGCCGCAAAAGAAGACATCTGCTTCTAAAAAAGTTCATCCCGAGAAGAAGTCGGAAAAAATTATCAAAGATCTTGAGCGTGAACTAAAAGCCACTAAGGAAAATTTACGCTCAACTATTGAAGAATTGGAAACCTCCAATGAAGAGCTTAAATCGACCAATGAAGAAATGCAGTCAACCAATGAGGAGATGCAAAGTTCAAATGAAGAATTGGAAACTTCGAAAGAAGAATTACAATCGCTAAACGAGGAATTAATTACTGTAAATACAGAACTGCAAAACAAGAATGATGAATTATCAACCATTAATAATGATATGAAAAATCTTCTTGACAGCATCGATATTCCGACTATCTTCCTTGATAATAATTTAATTATTAAACGATTTACATATCACGTAACCAAAGTTGTAAACTTAATCCCTTCGGATATTGGAAGGCCGATAAACCATATTGTTACAAATCTTAAATATGACAAGCTTATTGAGGATTCAAGGGAAGTTCTAAGAACCCTGGCTTATAAAGAAATTGAGTTACAAACCAATGAAGGCGTTTGGTATAAAATGCGGATATTACCTTACCGCACAGCCGGTAATGTTATTGACGGCGTTGTTATTACGTTTTCGGATATTAATAGATTAAAAATTGCTGCCGATCATATTAATAAACTGAATCAGGATATTCAGGTTGCGCGTGAGTACGCCGATAGTATTATTGATACTGTAAGGGAGTCTCTTCTTATATTAGATAAAGATTTAAAAGTCATTTCCGCTAATAAGTCATTTTATAAAACATTTAATACAGCCAGCGAAAAAACAGTTGGCAGGTATATTTACGAACTTGACAATAAAAAGTGGGACATGCCCCCACTACGCCAGCTTCTTGAAAAAATAATTCCCCAAAACAATTTCTTTGAGGATTATGAGGTGGAATATAATTTTGAAAGCGAAGGTAAGAAAAAGTTACAATTGAATGCACGCCAGATATTTTACAAAGAGGAAGGAACAAAACTCATTCTTCTTGCAATCCAAAGCAAAAGTATAAAATAAAGAGATCCAAAAATGAAACTTATAAAAAAAGAATCAGAAAAAGCCGGCGACAAAAAAACGAAGAATAAAAGTAAGGCAAAACCCGAAAAATCCGTTAAAAAGGCAAAAACTGTTAAAAAAGACGAGGATGTTCAAAGGCTGGTACATTTGCTGCAGGTTCATCAAATTGAATTGGAACACCAAAACCAGGAACTT
>JARLHB010000162.1 GCA_031292465.1 Ignavibacteriaceae bacterium | reverse complement strand
TACAGTTGAAAAAAGCGGCGGATATGAGTCAAGAAACGGCGGCGACATTGTAACTGTTAAGAAATATAAAGATTTTGAACTGGAAGCTGACTTCCAGTATACCAACGGCGCTAACAGCGGTATAAAGTATTTTGTTGATACCGACCTTAATGACGGGCCCGGTTCGGCAATAGGGTGCGAATTTCAGATATTAGATGATGATGTCCATCCTGATGCAAAAAAAGGCGTTAACGGCGACAGGACAATTGGTTCGCTTTATGATTTAATCCCGGCTAATGCACTATTCTATGCTCCGAATGAAACAGTTCAGAAACGTGTAAACAAATACGGCTGGAACAGGGCTAAAATAGTTGTAAGAGGAAACCATGTTGAGCATTATTTAAATGGAATTAAAGTAGTTGATTATATCCGTGGTACGCAAATGTGGAAGGCTCTTGTTGCATATAGCAAATATCATATATGGCCTAATTTCGGCGAGAAAGAATACGGAAATATTCTTTTGCAGGATCATGGCGATGAAGTACACTTTAAGAATGTAAAAATTCATGAGCTTAAATAAAAGCCTATAAAGACTTTAACAAAATAAATATTAGTTACTCATAATCTGAAATGCTACCGGGTTCTCATTAAACACTTACTGAATGAGAACCCGTTGGTTTATCACCTCTTTAGATAATCAAATATTTTCCCGATGTCTTTTCCAATCATTTTGATGTGAAATCCTATTCCATTTTATTTGGTTTATATTTCCAAAAAGAAAATAAGAAAAGATTAAGATGAATAAGCACACCAACAATATTTTTACAATTGCATGCGATATGGACGACGTACTTATGGTGCCACATACATACATAGGTCTTTCTGAATATCTCGGCATTAGTGATGAAATTTCCGTACCGCTTAAAGAATATAAATCCGGTAAAAAAGTTATGATTTTTTGTGGAAGGAATGGCATAAAATAATAAGCAGGTTAAGTATGGATAAAAGAGCAGATGCTATTAAGTATGTTGCCGATTCGATTTCCGGAAAAACCTATGAGTTTGTAGAAAAATCTAAAAAACTCGGCAGATTTATTATTGTCAGCAATAATGACGGAGACCTTGTAAAGGCAATAGCCGAAAAATTAAAGGTTGAGTATATAGCAGTTAATAAGTACATATTTGAATTTGTTTTAATTACTCAAAGTAAGAGTGAAGCAATTAAGAAACGGGGAGTTGTTATTAATGCTGCTGTAACGGATGACCCTGTTAATGAAAAAGATTTTCTGGACCTTCCCCGGCAAAATGGATGCGGGATTGTATTTTGCAGGGAGGGAATACCTGCCGGTTTTTATGATAACCTTAAAGAGTATTATAGAATAGTTAATTCTCTTGATGAGACGTATGAGAGGCTTTGTGAGATTAAAGATAAATATGTTAAGGAATTTGAGTAAATAAGTCCAGTTATGCAAAATCAGTTATATAGAATAAAATTGGTAAGATAGTGTTTAGTTCTGATTACAATTTTTCTAATTCAAATGGCGAAACAGCGTTTCGCCGTACAATAAATATGTAACCCAACCATTTTTAGTATTTTAAAGTCTAACTATTATAATTGGAATTTTTGTGGCAGAGTGTAACCAAGTACAAAGAATTTTAGTCTATTATTAAAATTGAATTGAGAGGCGTTAAATGAAAAATTATTTATACACAGTGCTGCTTTTTGCGTGTATTCTCATTAGCTCTACAGTCTATGCATCAGACAGGAGCAGTAAAACCTATAATTTTAAGGATTTTACAACTGTGGAAGTCAGTTCGGGGATGCATCTTACAGTAACGCAGGCTAGTTCTTATAGCATTGAAGTGACTGCAGATAATAAAGATTTTGAATACCTTAAAGTTGAAAAAGACGGGAAGGCATTAAAAATTTATATTAAGAAAGATTTCTTTTCATTTGGCTGGGGAAAACACCACCAGATTGATGTAAATATAAAAATGCCTGCTTTAACAGGGGCAGATTTAAGCGGCGGGTCAGTGGGGAAAATTAACATGGATATTTCTTCACAAAGGTTTACTGCTGAACTTTCCGGTGGCTCCTCAATTAATGGAAATCTGAAATGTGCAAATATTCAGCTTGAATTATCGGGCGGCAGCGTAGTGGAATTATCCGGCAATGGAAAGAATTTGAAAGTAGAAGGTTCCGGCGGCAGTATTTTTAATTTGAAAAATTTTCATGCAGGCAATGTTGATGCTGAACTTTCCGGCGGTTCACAGGTAACTATTACTATGAACGGAACTTTAAATGCCAGTCAAAGCGGAGGTTCGCATTTAACTTATTACGGTAACGCTTCAATAGGCGATACCGATTTCAGCGGCGGCTCCGGGGTATCTAAAGGCAAATAATTTTTTCATCTGGTGAATCCTTAAAAGCTTCTGTGATTTGTATTCAAATCCGGGAGCTTTTTTATTTTGCTTTTTTAATTATAGGGGTTATTTTCAGCATGTCATAAATTATTATTAGTCTGAAAAATGCTAAAAACCCTTTTAATCATTCCGCCGTTTACACAGGTTAACACACCTTACCCTTCAACAACTTTTCTTGCAGGATACTTAAAATCAAAAGGATATGAAGCAGGAAATTATGACCTTTCACTTGCAGTCTTTCTAAAAATATTCTGTAAGAACGGATTAACCCGCATCTTTTCGGAAATAAGAAATTCGGGATACAGGGATGATTTTATTGAACGCGCTTTATCCCTTGAAGACAGCTATATAAATACGATTGATTCGGTATTAAATTTTCTTCAGGGTAAAAATCTCAATTTGGCTTATAGGATAACCGGTGAAAATTATATTCCTCAGGGGGAATCATTTACAAGGCAGACAAATGAAGGTGAAGCATTCGGATATTTCGGGCTTCAGGATAAAGCTAAATAT
>JARLHB010000161.1 GCA_031292465.1 Ignavibacteriaceae bacterium | reverse complement strand
CTACGCCGAATATAAAAGGTTCCTCAACATCTTTAGGAAATTTATCTACGGAATCTAAAAACAATCTTAACGCGTTAAACGCATTTTTGCCTTCAGCCGGAAAAGCAACATGCGCACTTACGCCAGTAAAGTCCACATTTATTTCCAATGAAGAAGCAAATAATACTCCGTTTGTGCTTGCAATAGTCCCGAAAGGATATTCATCCGTTACGTGAAGCGCAAAAGCGTTTTGTATTTTGAATTTGTCAAATATTTTAGTGCCGTAAAATTCCATTGCACCGCCGCCGTTTTCTTCCGCAGGCTGAAACAGGAATAGAATATTTTTCTGAACTTTATTTGCCAGTACATATTGCAGGAAAGAAAACAAAGTTGATGTATGCACATCATGCCCGCAGGCATGCATAAGTTCTTTCTTCTTTGACTTGAACTTTGCATTGGTCTCTTCTTTAATAGGAAGCGCATCTATATCTGCACGGAATAAAAGATAAGGTTCGTTATTTACTTTATATTCGGCCAATAATCCGGTCTTATAAGGCGTGTGTATTTTTATTTTCTTCGATACATCAACTGCTTTTATACTCTTAATTAATAATTTTGTTGTTTCGAATTCCTGAAAAGCAAGTTCAGGATTCTGGTGAAGCTTATGCCTCAATTCAATAGGACTGACTTTCATAATAACTTTCTATATCCATAAGTAACGGGATACATTAATAAACAAATCTTATAACTCAAATGCAGTAACCAAAGCTTTAACGGCTTTTTCCTTATATTTTCCTTCCACAAGGCAGGATATTTTAATTTCCGATGTGGTTACAAGTGAAAGCGGAACTTTTTCAAGCGCTTTGAAGAATTTGGAAGCGACACCGCTACTTGACTTCATACCAATACCGACAATGGATATTTTAGAATAACCGGAATTATAATGAATATTAAATCCCTTCATATCCTTTAGTATTAAAGTAAGAGCTTTTGCAACAACAGACTTCTTTTCTTCTACAATTGTAAATGAAATATTCAGGCTGGAATTACCTATAATAGAAATCATATCTACATTTAATCCCTCCCTTGCAACCTTCTCAAATATTTGCTGTACAAGGTTGTAATCCAATGGAAGATTTGATAAAGTAACCTGTGTTTGATGATCCATGACACTCAAACCGGAAACTGTAGGCTGCTCTATATTTTTTTCCATTACGTAACTTCCCTCCTCGTCGGAAAATGTTGAACCGCAGTAAATTGTAATTCCAAATTTCTTTGCTATTTCCACAGACCTGCTGTGAAGTACTTTTGCACCAAGACTGGACATTTCCAGCATTTCATCATAAGTGATATATTTTAATTTCTTCGCCGTTGGATGCAGCCTCGGATCAGTTGTAAATATTCCGGCAACATCGCTGTAGATTTCACATTTTGCATTAAGCGCTGCGGCAAGCGCAACTGCAGACGTATCTGAACCACCTCTGCCCAATGTAGTAATTTCGCCTTCCTCTGTAATTCCCTGAAAGCCGGTAACAATAAGCGCGTCATTATCTTTTAACAGGTCTTTTATTCTTTTCGATTTCAGGTTTTTTATTCTTGCCTGCATAAAATCGCCTGTCGTCATTATCTTTGCCTGGAATGCATTAAGCGATTTACTTTTTATCCCCATATCATTTAATGCCAGAGAAAGCAGTGATGCAGAAACCTGTTCACCGGTTGTAAGAAGCATATCCAGTTCCCGCGGAACCGGATTTTGGGAAACTTCTTTAGCAAGCTTAATCAGATTATCAGTAGTCTTTCCCATTGCGGAAACCACCACTACAAGCTTGGCTTTTTCTTTGATCTTTTTAGAGATTTTTAAAGCTACTTTTTTTATTTTCTCTGAATCAGCTACAGAACTGCCGCCGTATTTTTGAACGATTATTTTCATTTGATTGTATTTTTATTATTCAACTGTAAAAATAAGTTAAACTTTATCTTCTATCCAGCGATTGTGACACAAAAGGACTGTATTTTTAACAAAAGTTTTTTCAAGCAGAAATGAAATGCGGAAAGATGTGGTCGCTATGCCTAATATTTTAATGTTTTCTTTCTTAAGGATTGATAATGTTTCAAGCAATATAGTGTTGTCTTTATTTATGCCGTCGCCGATTAAAGACGCGGTTCCAAAGCCATGCTCAATTTTCAGGCAAGAACCAAATTCAGCTATTAATTCCGCCTCTATCTTTTCCACATTGTAAATATTTTTTTGAGAGACGAGAAATGATACTTTATTTCCGCCTTCTGCTTTTGAGTAGCTGAATTCCTTAACCGGTATCTGCTTTTGCTCCAGGAAGCTTAAAAGTGAAATAATCTTTTCATCTTCACCTGATAAATATTCTATTCTTGATATATCATTTTCATAAACAACAGCTTTAACGCCTTTTGAAAGTCCTGCCGGGAATTTTCTTACAATGGTTTCTCTTCCCTGCTTAAAAGTGCTCCTTGCATAAATTGCTATTTTAGATTCCTTTGCAAACTGTACTGCCTGGGCGTTCAGAACTTTTGCGCCGGCTTCACTCATCTCCTGCATCTGCTCATAAGAAATTTCGGGTAGATGTTTTGCATCTTTTACTACAGACGGGTCTGCTGAATACACTCCGTCAACATCTGAATAAATTTCACATCTTTCTGCATTCAACGCCGCTGCTAAAGCAACTGCCGAAGTATCAGATCCGCCTCTGCCCAGAGTTGTAATATCGCGCCTGTAGCTTACGCCCTGAAAACCGCCTACAACAACAACACGGCCTCTATCCAGCTCATCAAATACCCTGAAAGGCCTTACCTCAATTACCCTTGCGTCATTATGCCTGTCGTTAGTAATTATTCCTGCCTGTGAACCCGTAAGGGAAACTGCATCTATACCAAGACTATTTAATGCCATACATAATAGCGACATTGTAACTCTTTCGCCTGTACTTAACAGCATATCCATTTCGCGTTTCGGCGGTTCGCTTGAAACCTGCTTTGCAAGTTCAATTAACGAATCAGTTGTCTTTCCCATCGCAGATACAACAACAGCTACATCATAACCTTCTTTTTTCACGTTGGAAATAAGCTGTGCAATCTTTTTTATTTTCTCAGGATCAGCAACGCTGCTTCCGCCGTATTTCTGTACTATAATAGACATAATATTTCTACTTCATTAATGTACTTATGCAAAATATGTTTAAAATAGCCCCTACATTTATGTAGGGGATTACAAAATTACCAAGTATATATGGCTTTAGCCAAAATACTATAAGAATTGCGGCTAAAGCCAATATTATCCGGGGTATCCTTATTCCCCGAGTTAAAACTCGGGGCTACTTAATAATATTTTTGAAGGCTGAATAACCAGAGTTCATTATTTTTCTTAGTGAATCTTAGTGGTAAATATTCGAAACACTTAGAGTTATTATAATTTCCTCAGTTCATCCATAAGCTGTGTTTTGCCTTTTGTCTTCTCGTCAACTTTTTTTATCAGCTTAGCCGGAACGCCAGCCATAACTGAATAAGGTTCAACATCTTTAACCACAACAGAACCTGCGGCGATAACCGCACCTTTTCCAACTTTTACACCCTCAAGTATAACTGCATTTGCGCCAACCAATACATCGTCCTCTATTATAACCGGAGTTGCGCTTGGTGGCTCTATTACTCCTGCTAATACTGCGCCTGCGCCTATATGGCAGTTCTTCCCGACAATCACTCT
>JARLHB010000160.1 GCA_031292465.1 Ignavibacteriaceae bacterium | reverse complement strand
TCGTTTCTGTTGAGATGCGTCCCGGCAACAATGTTGTTCATTTTGGAGATGATGTTAATAAAGTTATAGAAAAATTCTCAAAAGAAGTTCCGGCTGACATTAAAGTCTCTACCATTTCCAGCCTGCCTGATGCGGTCTCCACTGCAATTACTGATTTTCTAAGGGAATTTGCTATTTCAATTATAGGTGTAATACTTGTAACAATAATTTTGCTCCCAAGGCGTGTAGCCCTTGTTGCAGCGTCTACTATACCTATTTCAATTTTAATTACACTTGGCTTAATGTGGCTTTCAGGTATGGATCTTCAAACAGTTTCCCTTGCGGGATTAATTATTGTACTTGGAATGGTGGTTGATAATGCAATAGTTATTATAGACAATTATGTTGAGAAACTTGATAACGGAATTACACCGTTTGAAGCTGCAACAAAAAGTGTAACTGATTTATTCTTGTCGGTTTTTACTGCAACACTAATTATTATTTTCTGCTTTATTCCTATGGCGTTTCTTATGACCGGAGAAGCAGGTGATTTCGTTAAATCACTTCCTATGACGGTTGGATATGCACTGTTTGTTTCGCTTGGTGTGGCAGCATTCTTAGTTCCTCTTATGAGTTATTTATTTATTAAGATTGGAATACAGGGAGACGAAAACAAAGGCAAAAAAGTTGAATTCTTAAACGCACTGCAAAGATTCTATGATAAAGTATTGGAAAAGTCTTTTAATAATAAAAAGCTGGTACTGTCAATTGGAGTTGCGTCATTCATAATAGGACTTGTTTTATTGTCATTTACACCTCAATTACCTTTCCCTCAAATAGAACGCAATCAGTTTGCTGTAGAAGTTTATTTACCCAGCGGAAGTTCTTTAGAGCAAACAGATTTAATAATAAAAGATCTTGAAGGGAAATTGCAAAAAGATCCGCGGGTAAAAACTGTTGCCTCATTTATCGGGACAAGTTCACCGAGATTTCACACACTGTATGCTCCGAATTTTCCCGCAAAAAATTATGGGCAGTTGGTTGTAATAACAGAATCCAATGAAGCAACAATTCAAGTACTTGATGAATATAGTAAAAAATATAGTAACTGTTATCCGCAGGCATATATAAAATGGAAACAGCTTGATATGCTTCCGGCAAAGGCTCCTATTGAAGTGCGCATATCCGGTGATAGTATTAATACAATTAAACAGGTTGCAAACCAGGTATCGGATGTAATGCGCCGCTATAAGGGCGTTGCATGGGTTCGTACCGATTATGAGGAACCCTTAGAGGGAGTGAGTGTAAATATTAATCAGGATGAAGCAAACAGGCTGGGATACTCAAGATCATTGTTAGGATATTCACTTATGGTTGGCACAAAAGGATTTCCTGTCTCTACGATTTGGGAAAATGATTATCCTGTTAATGTAGTGCTTAAAGTTGATAAAAATAAAAAGACTAATGTTGATGATATTAAAAATCAGTATGTAACATCCCCGTTTATGGTTTCTTCAGTTCCCGTAAGAGAATTAGCCGATGTAAAAGCAGAATGGACTGAAGGAGAAATAATCCGGCGTAATGGTGTAAGAACAATAACGGTTAGAACTGATGTTGACAGGGGAATATATGCAGCTACGATATTGAGTGAAGCAAAACCGGTAATAGATGCGATTAAATTACCTGCCGGAGTTAATATAGAATACGGTGGAGAACTTGAATTCGGTCAGGAGAATATGACTCCTCTTTATTATGCATTAGTGGTAAGTATTGTAATTATGTTCCTTATTCTGTTAGCTCAATTCAGAAGTATAAAAACTTCGTTGCTTATTATGGCTACACTCCCTCTGAGCATTTTTGGAGCTGCATTGGGGCTGAAAATTACTGCATATCCCGTAGGTGTTACTGCTTTAATGGGAATAATAAGTCTTATGGGCATTGTTGCAAGAAATGGTATAATACTAATATCATATGCGGAAGAACTTCAAAGAGAACAAAACTTTCCGCTTAAAGAAGCTGTTTTAGCTGCTGCAAAAAGACGAATGCGGCCTATATTCCTTACCTCGTCAGCTGCAGCCGTTGGTGTTATTCCAATGATAGCCAGCCGTTCAACATTATGGGGACCTTTGGGTGCAATAATTTGTTTCGGACTTATTTTCTCAATGATTTTAACTCTCTTTGTTTTACCGGTCCTTTACTATCTGGCGAACAGGCACAATGAAGTAAAAGCAGTGGTAGAGGAGGCAGTATTATAATGAAGAAGATAATTTATATACTCATAGCAATTATAACTGTTTGCTCTAATAACATATTTGCACAAAAAACTTTATCACTTGAAGACAGCAAAAAACTGGCTTTACAGAACAATGCAAAGATGAAAAACAGCAGACTGGAAGCTGAAGCATCAGAGCAGACAAGAAGAGCCGCATTTACAAAATATTTTCCTAATATAAGCGCTAACGGCGTAATGTTCGGCGCATCAAAGAGTATGATGGAGATTGAAAGTAAGGGTGGCAATCTTCCTGTTTATGACGGTAATTTAGCTAATTTATCAAGCGCTTCCACATATGCTTACTTCCCGCCATCAACAACAGAAATGCTTAAAAAGGGAACCTTAGGATTTCTTACAGTAACACAGCCTGTATTTGCCGGCGGCAGAATAATTAATGGCAATAAACTTGCCGTTCTTGGCCAGGAAGTCAGCAGTGATAAAAAGAGACTATCCGAAGATGAAATATCCCTAAGAACTGAAGAACAGTACTGGCAGGTAGTTTCACTTGAAGAAAAACTGATTACAATCCAAAAATATGAAGATATGCTCAGGAGCCTTCTGAAACAGGTTGACGATGCTTTTGTACACGGTGTAGTTATGAAAAATGATGTGCTTAAAGTAAAGTTAAAGCTGAGCGAAGTTCTTCTTAATAAATCAAAACTTGAAAACGGGAAGAAACTGGCATCCATGGCCTTGTGCCAGTATATCGGCATACCATATGATTCTACGCTAATCTTTAATGAAAAACTTGATATAAGCGGAATACCGCAAAGTTATTATGTTGATAATAATGAAGCGCTGAAAACTAGGACAGAATATAACCTTCTTCAAAAATCCGTTGAAGCTGAAAAGCTGCAAACAAATTTGAAGCTTGGCGAATACCTGCCACAGGTTGCTGTAGGTGTAAGCGGCACGTACATGAAGCTGGATGATAGTAATGACAGAACGTTTGGTATGGTATTCGGAACTGTTTCAATACCAATTTCCGACTGGTGGGAAGCCTCCCATACTTTGAAAGAAAGAAGCTTAAAAGAAGAAATGGCGGAAAATGATCTTAAGGATAAATCCGAATTGCTTACCCTGCAAATGGAAAAAGCCTGGCAGGACTTAAGCGATTCGTATAAACAGGTATTATTGAGCGAGGAATCTAAAGCGCAGGCTGAAGAAAATATGAAGGTTAATGACGACAGCTATAAAAATGGTTTGAGCAATGTTTCCGATTTACTCGAAGCCGAAGCTATGCTTCAGCAGGCCAAAGATCAGCTTACGGATTCAAAAGCTAATTATAGAACAAAGCTTGTTAATTATTTAATTAGTACAGGCAGGAATAAATAAATGAATTTAAATATTTCAGAAAAAATAATTAAACATTCAGCTAACGGAGGTTGATACCAAAGTTACTGTGTATTTAAAATATTATTTATTCTTATTCGTCTGTAATAATATGGCGGCAATAAATAAAAAAGAACGGAACATGGAAAATTTAAATTTTTTATAAACTTATCAAAAACAAAGCGGACATTATGCAGATGAATCAATTTCAAGGAGCAGCGAGTAATTCTGCATTTTGAAAACTTAAAATATATGTACAACAAAAAAGGAAATAAACTATGAAAAAATATGTATTAACTCTTGTTTTAACAACATTATTAGCTGCGGCATCTTTTGCTCAGACAGATAAAACCGGGAAATTCGGTATAGGTATTGACGATGTTAATTCGCCAAACCTTGCCGTTAAATATTTCTTTAATGATAAAGTTGCAAGTGAATTCTTAGTGGGATTTAATCTTTATTCACCCGGCGGGGATGCACCTGCAGGCTATACAAAGGTAACCGGAACTGATTTTAGAGTCGGTTTATCATTATTGTATCATTTTTCTACCGGTGATTTTTCACCTTATGTAGGCGTAGACGGTTTATTTGAAACCAACAAGGCCGGCGGATTTTATTCAATAGAGCCGGATGCAAAAAACAGTGTTCAGGCAAACCTGGTTTTAGGCGGTGAATACTTTATTGCTAAGCAATTCAGCGTTGGTTTAAAAGAAAAATTGGGAGCTGATATAAAACTTTCAAGAGATGTGCCTAAAGAAGAGACTGATGTTTATATGAACACAAGTACTGTAGTAACAGCAAGGTTCTATTTTAATTAAATAAACATTTGGCTGTC
>JARLHB010000159.1 GCA_031292465.1 Ignavibacteriaceae bacterium | reverse complement strand
GTACATAATCTTAGGATGATTAACTGGCATAACCAGGAGGGATTTGACTGGGCTTTGAATGCAAATGAAAAATTTAAAAAATTAATTACGGATGAAAATTATTCAGGGCTGATAGATTATAAAAATCTTGGTGCCGAAGTGCAGCTTGCAGTTCCAACTCCTGAGCATTATTTGCCTCTTCTTTATGTGCTGGGACTAAAAGAAAAATAAGAAAACATTTTATTCTTTAATGATAAAACCGAACTTGGCTCAATTTCCATGACGTCACTTATAGTTGGCAATAAATAATTTTCGATTAGTAACTAATGTTACGCAAAATTGTATAAGCGAAATCAGCCTACCGCCTACACGCCGGTAGGCAGGCGCTGTTTCGCCACTTGTACTATCAATAAGATAATGTTTATATCAGGCAATAATATTGTCCGGTAATATAAAAATATTGTTACTTCTTATACTATTAAGCACAACTGTATATGCACAGGAAGCGGGAAAACAGATTAAGGCGGAAGGGGATACTATAAATTATAAAAGCTTGCTGTTCAGAGAAAACACATCTGATCATCAGTCCAAAGTTGATGAAAAGCTGTCAGGTAAAAAGTTGAGCATATGAGATGCTTTTTTACCTTATAACAAATATGATTTTAGCGACTTTTTATTGGAAACTAATTCGGGCAATAAACCTGTTGTAAATGATTCATTAGAATACTTTAACAAAAATCTCAGCCTTATACTGCAATTACGGAAAAAAGAATTAAATAAATATGACCTTGGTATTGTAAGTAAAATATTAGGTATAAGCGAAGTTGCAGCTGCAGCCTTCCTTGCTTTGCGCCAGTTTAAAAGGTGAAATTAATCATTTAAATGGTACTTTTCTTAAATAAGCCTTGTTTTTCCTATGGTGGAATTTAAAATGAACTGCTTTTAGAGGAAAAAATTATTAAGATTATTCCGGTCTGTATCAGGATTAATTAAATGATAAATGCTACGATTTACATTAGCTATTGGCAGCCTGATATAAAAATAATATTAGTTGCTGATATTCTATTTCTAAAAATTGCGGACAAAATAAATGGATATTCAAAATGATAAAGATATGGTTCGGAAAATTATCCAGATAATTAACGGGGCATGGCTGAATAATCATCTTGAATTACTAAATGATTACTTTGATGATCAGATGGTAATAACAACCCGGGATTTGAAACAAAGAGCTGCCGGCCGCGATGCCTGTATAATGAGTTATAAGCAGTTTATTGAAACTGCAGATTTACTGGAATATAAACAGGATGAGCCCGTAATTGAACTATGGAAAACCACAGCAGTTGCATTTTACAACTTCGAAATAACTTACAAGACGAGGGGTGTAGAATTTACTAAAAAAGGAGAGGATATTTTTGTATTCAGCAGGGAAGAGGAAAATGATAACTACTGGAAAGCAATCTGGCGAAGAGTATCCGATTTCAATTCATGAAGGGGGGTGCTATGATGCTGTACACGGCAATAATTATTTAATTTCATTTTATTGTACTGGTTTTGTATTTTCATTCCACAAGAAAAGTGAGTTTATTTTAACCTTTCGCAGCTCATTTTAATATCTAATCATTAATAAGGAGAAAAGTATGAGAACAGTTATTTGTACAATGTTTATTTTTTTACTTTTTATTTCCCAATTATCCGCGCAGGATCAGCAGCAAGCCTGGCAAAATTATATGACTCCCGGACCCGTGCATAAAATGATGGCAGAAAGCGCAGGCGAATGGACATCCGAACTTACAATGTGGACAGACCCGTCTCAGCCCCCGCAGAAATATGAGGTGTCCAGTACAAGTGAAATGATTATGGGAGGCAGGTACCTGAAATCAATGCATAAAGGCAAAATGATGGATATGCCTTTTGAAGGTATGATGCTGCTGGGTTATGATAATGCGAAAAAGGAATTTACATCTGTTTGGTATGATAATTTTGGCACGGGTACAACAATCGCCACAGGTACATACAATGATCCAGATTCTACTGTAACATTAACAGGGACAATGGTTGATCCGGCAACAGGAAAGGATATTAAATACCGGGAAATTATAAAATTTGTTGATAAGGATGACCAGGTCTTGACAATGTTTATTCGGAATGGCGATAAAGAATATAAAAATATGGAGCAGATATTTACCAGAAAGAAGTAATAGTAATCTATAGGTTAAGCTTCAAATCCGGCCTTCATTGTTTATAATAACTCTCTGCTGTTAAAGTTGAGAGTTATTTTTTTACATTGAGTGTAATCATTCATTATATTTATGTATTATTTGTAAGCGTTAAAAACGTGTAAACAAAATAATTATTGTTCTATTTAAAATATTCCTGGCATATATTCGTCTTAATTAATAGAATAAACAATAAATTAATGCCGGCAAATTCAGTTCAAATTGAGAAAACTATAAAGAAGGAAAGCGGTAAGCTTTTTAACTTTATCAGGAAGAGTGTTCCTACAAAGGAAGATGCTGAGGATATACTGCAGGATGTTTTCTATCAATTTGTAAGTGCATTTGAAGAAATAGAGTTCATGGACCGTATCTCTTCATGGCTTTACCGCGTTGCACAGAACCGGATTATAGATTCACGCAGGAAAAAAAGCACATCGCCTCTGCCTGAAGAAAAAGTGATTTTTTCCGGAGATGACAATGATGAGCCGATTACGCTTGCGGAAATTATTCCTGATGTTTCAGGACTGCCGGATGAAGTTTACTGGCGAAACCTGATTTGGGAGGAAATAGAGGCGTCTCTTGATGAAATGCCTGAAGAGCAGAAAGCAGTATTTGTATTAAATGAGTTTGAGGGGTTAAGTTTCAAGGAAATTTCAAAAATTGTAAATGAACCCGTAAATACGCTCCTTTCAAGAAAACGTTATGCGGTTCTGTATTTAAGAAAAAGTTTAAAATACTTATTCGAGGAGTTAAAAAACAATGTTTAGAGGTCATCGTGATCCCAAATGGATATTCCTGAGAATATTTTTCGGAATCCTTTTCGTTTCAGTTATAAGCCTTGTACTGATGCTGCTTTGGAACTGGCTAATGCCATGCTTGTTCGGTATTAAGGTAATTAACTATTTGCAGTCCGTTGGTTTGCTTATTCTTTCTAAAATATTATTCTCAGGGATAGGAATGCAGCATCGCAACCACGACAAGAGGCATGAAGAATGGCATAGAAAATTTCACGCTGAATTTGACAAATGTATGAAAGACACGCCAAAAGAATAGTTGTGCACTGGTAAAAAGAGAAGCTGGCTTCTGTTTTCAAATAAGCGCTTTTTGTATCTTGCCTATCAAAAAAGGCGGGACAGTATGGAAGTGATTAATAGATATTTATTAGTTTTAATTATCACTATAGGTACCATTCAATTTCAGGGCTGCCTGTTTGTAAAGGCAGATCCAGGGGATATCGCACTTTATTCACAATCGTTAAACGAAACGCAGACGGAACTGTTCTTTGGGCTTTCTAAGCCAGACGGTACAATGGTTACGGATGAAGAATGGAATAAATTTGTTGATGATTATATATCGCCCAAATTTATGGATGGCTTTACAGTTGTTGATGCACACGGACAATGGATGGATAATGATAATAAAGTTATGAAGGAGAATTCCAAACTTGTAATAATTATTTATAAGCGTAATGAAGATATGGAATCTTCAATAAACTATGTAATAGATAATTATAAAAGATTATTTCAGCAAAACTCTGTTTTGAAAGTTAATATACCTGTTAGTGTTGAAGAATAAGGTTCCGGTTTAAAATTATTCAGCGGCCTTTGCAGGCTTGAAGAAGTCCAATTTCATTTTCATTATGAAGATATAAAGTGAAAGTATAAAAGTAACGGCGTTTGCCGCTATAATTGGAAACGAAACTATAATTATTCCGTAAACCAGCCACAATGCAACCCCGGTTGAAAGCAATAAAAATGTACCAATAGAAATATCATTAGTCCTTTTAGTTTTGTAAACTTTAATTGCCTGAGGTACATAAGCAATTGTAGTACAAAAAGCAGCAATATAACCTATTAAATCGCCGGTCAATTTAAATCCTACATAGAAAAATTTTAAATATTCATCAAAATTACGCACAAGCCGCCAAATAACGAAGTTTTTAATTTTGAAAGAAAGTTGAAAATCCGTAATTTTACCCCGCATCCTTAGCTCAGTTGGTAGAGCATCTGACTCTTAATCAGCAGGTCGCGGGTTCGAATCCCGCAGGATGCACTAAAAGTGCGAAAATAATTTGTTTTCGCACTTCTGCATTTTAAGGGGTTGTGCCAATAATCAATAATTGTCTTGAAATAGCCTAATATTCAGTCGTTAGGCTACGAGTACTATGGCAAAAACTATGGCAAAATTGAAGAGCGATTTCCTTAATAGGAGTAAAAATTTTTTAGTATGTAATCATATTTGCTAGTTCAAAATATTAAGCCCCTTATTATTATTTAGTCCCTTTGTAAAACTCACTATCACTCATTTTAAATATATCTCTCTCTGGATCAGATACCACACTTAATAATTTCCTAAGTATGGTTAAAAAACAAAATTATTTAATTGTAGCATTGGAGTAACTCCAGTCTGGCTACGTTCTCCTCACGTTAACTTTATGCTTTACTTTATTTATTAGTTTGTTACTTTTATTACTGACATTTCTACTTTGCTGAATACGTGACATTCTTAATTTGCTATTACAAAGCGATATATATAAATATCTCAGCTATTTTGTTTTATCAGATAATTAATTAAATTATCATTAAATATTAAGGGAAACTATGTTAATGTATCGGGGATTTATGATAATATCATCCGTTCAAGCGGGGAAGAGACCTATTAGCCATCTTATCGCAAAATATAATATTACATTCTGCTAATGTTTAAAACTATGGCAAGTAATTGCCGGATAGAAAATATTTTCTATTTGTAAGCTTATCAAAAAGATGAGTTTAATTTTATGCGTCTTGTAATAAAGCTTAAAAGTTCTACTCAAACAGCTATACCGGTTAATTATAATTATCCGTTATCAGCGGCAATATATAATCTGCTTCGTTTTGGCTCTCCTGAATTTGCGGAATTCCTTCATGATAAAGGTTATGTCTATAATAATAAAACTTATAAGCTTTTTACATTTGCATTGAAATTTGAAAATGCAGCAATCCGGAAATCCGATTCTTCAGGAAGAAATTTAAGTTTTATCTTAAAAAGTCCTGATGCAACTCTTTACATATCGTCTCCAATGATAGACACATTTATTCAAAACTTTGTAATGGGTACATTTGAAAAACAATCTCTGACAATAAATAGCGAATATTCTGCTAACCGTTTTGAAATTTCTTCTATAGAAAGTCTGCCTGAAACACAAATAACAGGCCGGATGAAATTTTCTCTCCTTTCGCCTCTTGTCCTTTCAACAAAAAGAAATCATAATGGCCAATTAAAACAATATTATTTACGTCCTGATGACACACATGAAATAAACCGGGTGCTTACACAGAATCTTATTAATAAGTATAAACTGGTATATAATAAAGAAATTGATACTGAGGAATTGAAGCTGGATTGGGACAAAACATACTTAGATAGTCATGAACGGGTTACAAAAAAAGTTACGATAAAAGAAACAAGCAGAGCCCCTATAGATATAATAGGAATACAGGCACCGTTTACTTTGTCCGGTAATCCTGAACTGATAAAAATTGGTTACGCCGCCGGCTTTGGCGAAAAGAATGCTATGGGCTTCGGTATGGTAGAAGCCATATAATAATTTCTAAAGAATTAATAATTTCTGATGACGAATGTGCGTACAAATAATGTAAGCAATGAAGCGAAGCTGTATTTATACTAAGTATAACAAAAATTATTTAGGATAAGGATTACATGGCAAAACAAAAATCAATTGAAGAAATAAAAGCTGATTAGCATCTGTTTTTAGATATTCAAATGGGTAAATACCTGCGAATAGCTAATAAAAACGAGTTTGAAACGAATGATGAGGCTAAAAAAATAATCGGCCAAATAATTAAAACATGGAATAATAAGATAGCTGATCAAAAAGAAAAGCTGGATACATTGGACGAAGCCGCAAAAACCGGATGGTTTAATTCAATTGAAATAAAATTTGATCTGATGGTTATGGAAAAACAGAACCCGATAATAACCGCAGAGAGTGTGAGCCCAATCGGGCTGGTAGATAAAATATTCCCGGAACTTTCAGACAGCCAGTTAGACCTTATACCGTTTTGCTGGGTATTTTTGGAGCCGCTTGGGTATAAATATGAAAGGATGAGAGAGGTTCTATCAGGTATTGATTCCACTGAAATAGAAATAGAATTATTCCAGTGGTCCCTTGAAATAGTGAATATTGTTAACAGGGCTGTCAAGATAAAGTCAGCTTTAATGGCAGAAGAAATTATGGATGCAGCATATGATCTGGCTTGCGAGAAATTGGATAAAGGGATGGCTAAAGATGCAATACTGCAGCTACAAGTACATTTGTTAAAAGAAATAAAGAAGAAGGAAAAAAATAATTCTTAAGGGATTGTTAATATTAAAACCGGAGGTGAAATGCTTGATACAGTATTGCAAATAGGAAAAACTTTTAGAAATTCCCCAAATGGCTTAAAATATCATCGATATATAAAATCCCCGGCACAACAAAAGGATTGGGATAAGATAATCTTCCTTTCATTGCCGGTAAGAGATGATTTTAATTTCGATTTTGATGAAATAAAACTTATTACAAATGAATATCAGAAACGCAGATTATATTATTTAACATTCAAAACATCTGATGCGGATGGATTAGTTAAGTACTTCTTTGGAGATATATTCTATTCCTTAAAAGATGGAAATGAAGGTGGATATTATAGAATGCCAGATTTATCTAATAAGCAAAAAGCATATCAAAAAAGCTCATTCTTTAGAGGTGAAGAAGATTTTTCATCAATAAAAAAGAAAATTAACAATCATAAAGGGATAAGTATTATAGAAAAATTTCGTAATAATTTTAGAGAAAATGCAGAAACGATCGAAAGATTGTTAATTATGCAAGCCGGTTTTACAGAATATTTGGAATCCCAAAACAAAGAGAATGATAGGGCGCCAAAAGATATTTTAACAGATTTAATGGAATTGGGATTACTTAATGCTTTTAGAACTTATAAGGACATCATGCAAAAAAGGAATGCTAATACTATTTTAGTTGATAAGTTAAAACTAAGCAATACCACTTGGGATGAAATTAAAAATAGGAGACCTGATTTGGATAAACTCAACACTTATACAACAAATAGTCTTTTTTTACATTTTGATTTTAATGGGAAGCATTGGTATGAGTTTACAGATGGATTTGAAGTAATTAATGAAAAATTACTAGATGATTTTGTTGAAGAATTAAAAGACAAAAATGGTTTCATATTAAAAAAATATTTATATAAGACACTCAGCTCTCCGGAAAAAGATTTACAATTCCCTAGATTTTCCACTTGTGAACGATACAAGAATAGAATATTTAAAACCAAGGAAGAAATATCTGATCTTATTTATGCAATAAATTATTCAAAAACTGCCTTAATTAAGGTACCCAATTCAGATATTAAAATAATAGCTTTGCCGAGAGGAAACAATTTAGGCGTAGAAGATTATGATCGATTTCTTGAGAAAAGCATTTCACTTCAGGATGAGCCGGAACATGAAGAAATTGTAAAGTACTCAAACGAAATTAAGAATGATACGACTATTGACAAATTATTTGCGAATATTACAAAAAGCGGAGATGAATTAATAACTCAATTTGATTTAATTATAAGCAAACAAGGTGGCCAGACAAGTCCTGATATCGACATTATTGAGTTATCTGGAATAGAGAAAAGTTTTATTAATTATATAAGCGCAAGAATTCATAGAATATCTAGTGAGCTATTTAATGAAAGATCAAAAAAAATAAAATCGGAGAAATTGAAGCCATTCAGTATTTATTATTCTTTCTTAAACATACTTGGTGATACTACCAAGGAAAAGAAAAAGTATCAAAATCATTTATATAAAGTGCTGCCACAAATATATTCTGGAACTTATTATTATGATCCCATATTATTACCGACATTTATCGAAAAAGCTGAACAAAAAATTAGGAATGGTGAAGCGTACTATAATTCATTTAAATATGATTTTTATTATCTAACTAAAATTCAAAACAAATCAATCGAAGGAGAAAATCTTATGAAAATTTTGGATTCTCCAAGTTACAAACTTGGTTATTTATTAGGGAAGCTTGCACAGAATTTTGCTGGCCAAAGGTCTCCGATAAAATCTTTTGAGAAAAATTATGTGGGAAATTTAACTAGAAGAATATCATCAGTGACAGATTTGATGAAATTTAAAAACTTCATAGAAGAAAAGATTATAATTCACGGTAAGAATTTCGAAGGGAACCGTTGTATTTCATTGGAGCTAACGGGAGCAATTAAGAACTTTCCTTCCCGCTATGATAAAAATGAATGTGCATTCGGTTTTTTCGAGAGCTATTTTGCCCCTTTTAATTTAAATAATGAAGACAATAATCAGGCTTCTTCTGATAAAAATGAATAATAATTTCACTAATTATAGGAGTATAAAATGTCAACAACAATTCAACAGAAATCGGAAATCCTCTTTATCTATGAAAGTACTTATACTATTCCTAACGGAGATCCATTTACAGGTGAACAACGATATGATGAGGAAACGAAGAAAATTCTTGTGAGTGACGTAAGAATAAAAAGGTATATCAGAGATTATTTATTTGAAAGAAAATATCCTATTTATGTTGTAAGTAATAAAGAAAGTATTGATGCTGATGGAGAGGGCTCGGAAGCGGCGAGAAGATTTAAAAAGTTACAACAAACATTTAAGGATTTAAAAGAACCTGAACAAATATTATTAGAATGTATTGATGTAAGACTTTTTGGCGGGATAGTCACAATTAAAAAAGCTAAAGGGAAAAAGAAATCAGAATCCTCAACGGAAGAAGATAGTGCTGCTGCTTTTAATTTAACCGGACCAGTACAATTTGCTTTACTCAATCCTTCACTTAACGGAGTAGAACTCAGAATGCATCAAAATACTTCGGTCTTTGCATCTAGCGAAGAAAAAAAACAAGGTGCAATCGGAACTACCACAGTTGTTCCATATGCTGTAAATCAAATTCACGGCTGGATAAATCCCTACTCTGCAAGGTATACAAATCTTTCCGATGATGATGTCAACATTATGTTAAAGGCGCTATGGGAAAGTATTAATAATGTTAATACAAGAACAAAGGCAAACCAGAACTCACTTTTATTATTGCAAATTGTCTACTCCGATACGAATAAAAAAATATATGGTTTGGACAGATTAATTAAGCTAGATTCTAGGGATAAAAAGGGCGAACAATTAAGATCAATTGATGATTATGATCTTGATCTGACAAAACTTACTGAAAAAGTAAATTTGGATAATGTTCAAGAAGTTAGATATTATACTGAAGCAGAGAAGATAAAGAACTTTCTTAATGGAAAACCAAAATTCATTGAAATGGTTTTCCATGATTTCAAATCAAACAGCGGGGTACATATATGAAGGCTTTCCAGTTGAAAATAGAAGGCAACTGGGCACACTTTAAGAAACCGGAAACTAATAATAATCCATTAACTCATGATTTCATTACAAAGACTGCTTTAATTGGTTTGATAGGTGCTGTATTAGGGAAAGAAAGGACTGAAATGAAACCTTTATTTCCTCAATTGAGTGATGATATTTTGTATGGATTGAAGCTATTGAAGCCAGTTAAAAAAGAGTCTTGGGGGTTTACTTTAAGAAAGGCTGTCAACCTATTTGAAAAGGCACCTAAGAATATGGAGTTTTTGAAGCAGCCGGAATATTTAGTCTCGATTGCTTTAAAAGATAATAGATCACAAAATGAGTATGATAATTTTCTTAGAGCTATTAAAAATAATGAGGCAATATTTACTCCGGTTTTGGGCTTACATAACTGTCCAGCTAATTTAAACTTTCTCTCGGAAGGAGAATTCTCTCCATTACAAAACGGTAAGTTTGTGGCCAGATGTTTTGTATCAAAACCGCCAACCCACAAAATTATAGACTTATCTGTTACCAGGCAATTTCGTGTTGGGCTGGACAAAATGCCAACTTTCCAAAACAATGACTTTTGGAATATGCCTGAAAAATATAGAGAAATTATATATCCTTCAGCTAACTGTGAAATTACAGTTGAAGGTGAACATTATATTTATAATCAAGATGGAGAATGCTGGTGGTTGATGTAGATGATTACTTGTCCCATCCAGACAAAAAGCTTAGCGTGCATATTAATGGTGTTGTTGCGGGTGTTAAAAAAAGGACTAATTCAAAGATAGCGGAGCTTTCCGCTATCTTTCATGATATTGGCAAACTTAATCCTAATTTTCAAGAAAAATTAAGAACTGGCAAATCAAACGGATATTCAAATCACGCTTATTTATCGGCATATTTATTCCTTTGTTATTGTACTGAGAATCATAATGACCTACTTAAACAATTAAATAATGAAGAAAATTGGATTGCTTCGATTATAAGCATTATTGCTAGTCATCATAAAGATTTGCCCGATTTCCCAATTATTTTAAAGGAAAAAGAATTAATCAGTTTAGATAAATTTCTAAAAACGTCTATGTTTATTCCAGCCTCAGAATTTTTAATGAAATTTGTTGAGTGCAATAATTTTAACCCTTATAATGAATATAAAGAAAGGCTATTATATGAATTGCCTGTGAAAATATGTAAAATTGCGCAAAAACATATTGCGTCAGAAACTTCGAAGGTTTCATCTTTAATATTTTTCTTGGAAACGCAATTTTCATTTGCATCATTAATTGCTGCTGATAAAGAAGATGCAAGTTATTTTACGTCTTCATCGGACATGGAAAGATTTTGCTCTTCTTTTAATAAAAACCTCGAATTTTTTATTAGCAAATTCCCAAATGATACCAAACTTAATATTATTCGCACTCAAATACGTGAAGAAGCAATTATAAATGTCTCTAGCCTACTTAATAGTGGCAAAAGAATATTTTCATTAACTTCTCCTACTGGTTCTGGTAAAACGGTTATACTACTATCACTTGCTGGAGAAATATTAAAATCAGAAGGCAACTATAGGATTATATATGCTCTTCCATTTCTTTCTATTACTGAACAAGTAGAAAAAATATGTCAGATTATATTTAAAGATTTTAATAATAGTCTTGCTAGAATTGATTCCAAATCAGAAAATAAATTGTTTGAATTATATCAAGATGAGGTGGACAATAATCCGGAGACGATAAATAAAATTGTCAATATGCAATTTGCCGAAGACACCTTTGATTACCCATTTATTATTACAACCTTTGTTAAAATATTTGAAACTTTATTGAGTAATAAAAATTCGACTTTACTTAAACTACCTAATTTCTCAAAAGCGATTTTCTTAATTGATGAAATACAATCTCTTCCACCAAGACTTTATGGATTCTTTGTAGCTATGCTTGATGCTTTTTGTAGAAAATTTGATTCTTATGCAATTATTTCGACAGCCACAATGCCTAATTTTGAATTGCCTAGTAGCAACACACACGAACCAGCAAAAATATTCAGAGATTATACTGTCCCTTCAGAATTAGTTTCACTTGACTACTTCAAATCAAAAATATTCAATAGATACACAATAAAATTTGATAAAAGTAGAATTAATATTGAGGGATTAACCTTGTCAATCTTAGCTGAAAATTGTTCTGTTTTGGTAATTCTAAATACAATTGACGATTCAAAGTTATTGTTTAATTTATTATGTGAAAAAGCCCAAGATACTGTACTGATTCTAATAAATACACATTTTACACCAAGTCATAGAAAGAAAAAAATCCAAGCTGCAAAATGGTTCTTAGAAAGAAACAAAAAAGGAATAAGCAATAAAAAAATAATCTTAGTTTCTACTCAACTTATAGAAGCAGGAGTAGATATTGACTTTCCTACAGTCTATCGTGATATTGCACCAATGCCAAGTATAATTCAATCAGCTGGTCGTTGTAATCGAAACGGTATAGCATCTCAGAAAGGTAAAGTCGTTATATTCGAACTTGTTAGGAATGAAAAAAGTAGTGCTTCTTTAATTTATCGCGATAAGGATAAAGTACTATTAAGTAATACGATCAAAGCTATGAAAGAATCGGATAGCAGCGAGTATCAACTACTGGAAATTCAAAAAGAGTATTTCAATTTTACACAACAAAACTTAGTCTTTGGCTTGCATCAGGAAATTGATCTAATCGAAAAGATAAAGGAAGCCGCATTTGAACAAATAGGAAAGTTCCAACTTATTGATAAGAAGAACTACGGAGAAGAAATACAATATTATATCCCAAAGAATAATGACGACAGGTTTGAAAAGTTAGAACTGTTATATATTGATTTACAATCCATAGCTTATAAAGATTATAGAAATAAACGACTAAAGTGGATAGAAATTGAAAGCCTAATTCGTAAAATGTCTGATAGAATTGTACAAGTTAGATTAAAGGTAAACGATGTAAAACCTATTACTGATAAGGATGCTTGCTTTAATATTTATAAATTATCAACTAGTTATGATTCGATAAGAGGTATTGATTTATCTAATATTAATCAAATCATTTAATAATTGTTTGAGGTAGACTATTCTCGATTACGAGAACCAATTAAAATAGTTAATGATATTTTCGTAGCACAGATTACCAATCTGTGATATGTGCAGAGTTGCTGATTTGTGCTGCTCAAGAGAAGGGTGCAAGGCGGTGTTATGTTAACTCGTTCATTTCACATAAGGAATCTGCCGCATTTATATTACAATGAAGGGCAGTATTTTATAACATACAGGTTGGTAAATTCAATACCCCGGGGTACGCTTAGCGAACTGCATAATAAAGTCCAGTCCTTAGAGACTGATGATAATAAAGAACGCTTGTTATTTAAATGGTATGATACATTACTGGATAAATCAGACTGCTGTAAAAATTACTTGCAGGTGCCGGAGATCGCTGAGATAGTCAAGGGTACTATTATTTATCCCGACAGTAAGGATTATAAGTTAATCTGTTACTGCATCATGCCGAATCATGTGCATTTAGTATTTGAGCTGTTGCAGCAAAATAAAGGCATAAGCAAAATTATGCAGTCGATAAAAAGAATTTCCGCAAGAGAATCTAATAAGATACTGGGACGGGAAGGTAAGTTCTGGCAGGATGAAAGCTTCGACAGGTTAATCAGACATGAAAAAGAACTATACTTTACTATCAGGT
>JARLHB010000158.1 GCA_031292465.1 Ignavibacteriaceae bacterium | reverse complement strand
CAGATAGGTGCGGTGCCCAAACCATTATACACAATAATAAATGATGATGGCGACAGAGGAGCCCTTCACCATGCTGAAAGTACAAATTCAACGTGGAACTATTTACCCGAGTCTGTCTGCGATTTGGCTGCCGCCCGTCCTGTGCATCTTGCAGTGATTGACGGAATTAAATGTTGTACCGGAGGCGAAGGTAACTGGTGCGCCAATTTTGCACCTGCTGAAAAACATGTATTAATTGCGGGGCTTGACCCGGTTGCCTCAGACAGCATTGCTGCAAAAATAATGGGGCTAAATCCTGAAGCAAATATATTACCGCTGCCCGGGCCTCTGCAGGTTGGTACAACTACAGCTACTGTTGCAATTAATTATCTATATCTTCTTAATCAAAAAGGAGCCGGAACAAATCAATTAAATCAAATTCAACTCGTTGGTGACGGAACAAAACTGGTAACATCCGTATTGCCAGGCCCCAAGGCGGAGCAGCCTGATGAGTTCCGGTTATGTGCAAATTTCCCTAACCCGTTCAATCCTTCAACAAAGATTGTATTCTATTTGCCTCAGGCCGAATTTATAACATTAAATGTCTATGATATTACCGGCAGGGAGGTTGAAACACTTATTAAAGGTGAAGTGCCTGCGGGCGAGCACCGGCTGCAATGGAGCGCAGAGGGACTTGCAAGCGGTGTTTATTTATGCCGGATGACGGCAAAAGGTTTTTCCGAAACGATTAAGATGATTTACCAGAAATAAAGGAAGCGGGCTTATTTTTAAATATGAATTCACTTGAGGCCTGCCCCTTTGTCAATAGAAAAGAAAGTCAAGATAAAACAGTATCCCTATAAAGAATTTATAGTTCAATTTATTTGCTTTCGGTCTCTAACGCCTACAATGTTGGCACTATCCTATCTTTATTCGTTATTAGTTCTGCTTCAGAATTTTCTTTACCAGATAATTTAAGTATTATTTCCTACACGTCTATATGAGCTCTTTGATCCATAGTGACAGTATTCAATGGCTACTGTAAATTTAAGTATAAACAGGAGAGGGTTAACCGGGACTATGGCATGCACCAGCTTTTGCCGGCCTGCACCTCAGGGATTGAACTCTCTCTCCAAAACTTTTAATTCCTTCTTTCAAGTTAATAGCTTAAAAGTGCTTTTTGTCAAATTTTAATATATAGTGTCCAACAAAAATTTCAGGGGTCCTTTTATTTTTTGTCTGTCTTAGAACTCTTCCTCCATTTATATGGTTCGTATTTTTCGTTTGTTTTCATTATTCCATAACTAATTCTTGCTATATATCTGGCTACCGCATTACGGACATTATGTTCTTCCGTTCCTTTTTCGATGAGATAATTATAACATCCTCTTACCAGGTTTTCACATCCGATTGCCACTGTCTTGTATACAGATTTTAATGTCCTGTTATATCTCAGACTCCTTCTCCCATAATCTCTACCGCCACTAAGCTTCTTATACTTTACCAGTCCAACGCTATATAATAATCGTAACTGCTCATTGCAGCACTCAATATCCCGATGTTTATTGATATCTTATCAATTATTTTATTACTTCACACTTCAGGTCTCCTTTCTTTTTGAGATGTCAATTTAATTGCTTAATTGCAATTTTACATCAACTAGACTGGAGACCGCTTCTTTTATTTACTGGGGTCCTTTGGATATTCTCTTTGCTTCCCCTTCCCTTGGCAAGTGAAGGGGGTTGAGGGCATGTCTACTGGCAGGCTGGGTTGAGTTTGTTACGTCAATATAATATTTAAATACAGTAATAATTTGAAATAATTTTATAGTTCCTTTATTTTTAAACCAATACGCCTCTTACAGCTTAGTAGTTTCTATAAAAAAAATTTTATAAATTTATTAGTTATTAAAAAAAATGAAATTATGAGCTATAACTTTTAATGGATCCCAATAATAATATATTTGATATATCTGATAAGGGGCTCGCCGATTCATTAAAGAATGATGATCAGAATTCCTTCAAAGAAATTTACAAACGTTTTCGCCCGAAACTCTATATTTTCGCTTTTAATATTATCAATGATAGGGATGTTTGTGAAGAAATTATCCAGGAAATATTTATAGATTTATGGGTAAGAAGAAATGAAAAAGAAATAGAAAATTTATCTGCTTATTTATATAAAGCTGTTAAATTCCAGATATATAAACAATTTCGCAAAAAAAAACTTATTGATAAGCATCTTGCTGAATTTGATGAATTTACATCAAGTTATAATGTAGAAGAGCATTTTGAATTTAAAGAATTATTTTCCAGAGTGGAAAGTATAATCGCAAAGTTACCTAAACAAAGGCGCATTATTTTCCAATTAAGCAGGGATGAAGGATTATCCGCTAAAGAAATTGCAAACAAACTTAACCTTTCAGAGCAAACAGTCAGAAATCAGATTTACAGTGCTCTCAAAGAGATCCGTGCTTCCATAAAAATACTGCTTATTTTCTTTTTTTAAGAAGTCAGGTAAGTTAACTCTTTATTCACAATTTTTTGTTATTTTTTTTAAAATTCTAAATAGTATGTTTCCTCTTTTAAAGGTACTTAATAGTAGTTGACAAATAATTTTATTGTTTGTTTAAAGAATGTAGATTAAATTTTAATAATGATGAAAAAGTAAACACTTTTAGAAGTGTTGGACGTTATAGTATCCCGATTATGAAAAAACAACAACTAGCGAAATTGATAAATAAGTATCTTGAAGGTAAATGTTCCCCTGATGAGGAATTATTATTAGAGGAATATTTAGATTCCCTGAACGATAAGAAGAATAGTCAGGGTAAAAGAAAGTTAAGTTATGAAGAATTGACCGGAGAAGAAACATATTCAAGAATAATACAAGCAATCGATAACATGAAAAAAGAGAAAACAGGATTGCAAAAAATTGTT
>JARLHB010000157.1 GCA_031292465.1 Ignavibacteriaceae bacterium | reverse complement strand
TTCGGGATTTCCATTATTGGAATCTCTAAGTACTGTTCAGTTTTTAAGAAGCTTAAAGGAGTGGTGAGTAATTTCTTAGTGACGATATCATTGACAAGAATGTATCTAGACACAAAACGCTCTACCATTCCTTAAGCCAGGATTTTACAACAACAAATTTATTTACAAATTCAATTAAAATTATATTTGTTAACATACGAGACACTAAGAGCACCAAGAAACACTAAGTAAGAACAATCTGAAAGCAGCTAATTCTTATATGCGCTGCTGAATTTCTTAAATTCATTTAACTTTGCCATTGCAGCGCCGCTTAGTATGGCTTCTTCGGCAGCTTTTTTGCAATCTTCCAGACTGCTTGAAAAATCAGAAGCGTACAGGGCTAAAGCAGTGTTTGCAGCAACTGTGTGAAAAGCTCCGTTCCTTTCTTTCCCTTCAAATATATCAAGAATAATTTGTGCATTAACTTCCGGAGTGCCGCCTTTAATATCATCAAATTGTATTAAAGGATAGTCAAATGATTTATTAGACAATGTATAAGACTTAATCTCTTTGCCTGCATTGTATTCATGAACCTTTGTATCGTCGCCAAGATATATTTCATCATACTTGCCGCTGCCGCACAGGAAGCATACTTTTTTTAGATCCAGGTATTTAGCCGCTTCCGCCATAGTATTAGCCGCTTCGTAATTAAATGTACCGATAATTTGTTTTTTTACTCTTGCCGGATTGGTCAGCGGGCCAAGCATGTTAAATACAGTTTTCATTCCGAGCTCTTTGCGTACCGGCGCCGCATACTTCATTGCAGGTTGGTACTGAGGCGCAAATAAAAAGGCGATGCCGATTTTATTCAGCGCTTCTTCGGAATGTTCTTTTGCCATGTTGATATTAACGCCAAGCATTTGCAAAACGTCTGCGCTGCCGCTTTTGCTTGATATAGAGCGGTTGCCGTGCTTTGCAACTTTTACTCCTGCTGCCGCTGCGACAAATGCTGATGCAGTTGATATATTGAAGCTCCCGGAATTATCCCCGCCTGTTCCGCACAAGTCTATTGCATTTTCATCATCGCAGTGAACACGTATGCTTTTTTCCTGCATAGCTTTTGCAAAGCCTGCTACTTCAGCGGGCCTTTCTCCTTTAGATTTTAGCGCTATAAGGAATCCTGCCAGATGAGAATTGTTAACTTCACCGCTCATAATTTCACTCATTGCTGTATAAGATTCATCAAATGACAAATCTTCATTTCCTATTACTTTTTGTAAATATTCTTTTATCATAATGACAACCAGTTTTTAATTATTTTATAACCTTCATCTGTTAAAAAGGATTCGGGATGAAATTGTATTCCCTCAACAGGATATTTTTTATGCCTTAGTCCCATAATGCAGCCGTCATCCGTTTCGGCAGTAATTTCAAGCGAATCAGGCAAAGATTCTCTTTCAACAATAAGTGAATGATAACGCGTAGCCCTGAAATTTTGCGGCACATCTTTAAAAATTGTTTTATTATCATGCCTGATGTTTGAAGTTTTGCCATGCATTAAAACAGGCGCTTTTATTATCTTTCCGCCGAAAACATATCCCAGCGCCTGATGGCCAAGGCAAACGCCGAGTATTGGAATCATGCTGCCGAATTTTTGAAATGCAGTAACGGAAACATTTGCATCTTCAGGCCTGCCCGGGCCGGGGGAGACTAATATTTTATCAGGGTTCAATTCCTTTATTTCTTCTTCTGAAATTTCATCATTCCTTTTTACAACCAGCTCGCAGTCAAATTTTCCTAATAGCTGCACAAGGTTATAAGTGAATGAATCGTAGTTATCAATTACTAATATTTTCATCAATTACCTCCGCATATTTTAAAGCACTTATTAACGCAGCAGATTTATTCCTTATCTCTTTCGCTTCAAGCACGGGCTGACTGTCTGCAACGATGCCCGCTCCAGCCTGCCAGTAGACAACATCTTTCTTGGCAAAAAGAGTTCTTATTGCAATGCACATATCCAGGTTGCCGTAAAAATCAAAGTACCCTACTGCGCCTGCGTAAACATTTCTTTCTTTCTTTTCATATTCATTTATTAATTGTATTGCGCGGATTTTAGGCGCACCTGATACCGTGCCGGCAGGGAAGCATGACTTTAATGCATCAATGGAATCCTTATCATCTGCCAGTTCTCCTTCAACTTTTGAAACCATATGCATAACATGAGAGTATCTTTGCACCCTCATATTCTCGGTAACAGCAACCGAACCGTATTTACATACTCTGCCAAGATCGTTTCTTCCCAAGTCAACCAGCATAGTATGTTCAGCCTGTTCTTTAGGGTCGTTTACCATATCCAGTTCAAGCTCTTTGTCTTCTGCTTCTGTATTACCGCGGCGGCGTGTTCCAGCAATCGGCAGCAACTGTGTTTTCCTGTTTTTAACTTTTAATAAATCTTCCGGTGAAGTGCCGATTACAGTAAAATTATTTTCATATTCCTGGTAGTACATGTAAGGGGAAGGGTTTATTATTCTTAAAGCGCGGTAAACATTCAGCAAATCGCCGTGGTAACCGGAAGAAAATCTCTGTGAAAGTACAATCTGAAAAATATCGCCTTCAACAATATTTCTTTTACCTGCTTCTACCTGTTTATAATAGTCTTCAGGATCAAAATACTCTTTTATTTCACCGTCAAGCTTAAAGTCGGAATGATATTCAACTGGTTTTCTAAGCTCTACTCTAAGCGCGGCAAGTATTTCTCTTGCCTTATTATATGCTGTTAGTAAATCTGTATCCGGATTTATTTTTACGTTTGTTATTAAAATAATCTGGTGCTTGTAATGGTCGAATGCAAGTATAGTATTGTAAATGCCGAATATTGAATCAGGATTATTAAAGCTCTCGGTATCAAATTTTATTACGTTTTCAATCAGCGCAATGTTCTCATATCCCAGGTAGCCTACAATTCCGCCAGTAAAGTATGGAAGTACATCCAGCTTCGGCTGTCTAATTTTATTAATCTCTTCACGCAAATATTCAAAAATACTTTTATGCAAAACCGTAGTTGTACCGTTTACGCTTTCCGTTATTTCAAGCGATTTATTGCGGATAATTTTTTCAGGATTCTTTCCTATAAAAGAATACCTTGCCAGGCTGGATGAGCCTTCTACTGATTCAAGCAGAAAATTTTGCTTGCCCTTCTCACGTATTTTTAAATATGCAAGCACAGGCGTTAGCAAATCAGCCGTAATTACCTCGTAGACAGGTACTAGATTATAGTCTTTAGACAACTCTTTAAATTTATTGAAATCCATATATAGCCTTTAAAAACAAAAAAGCCTTCCCAGTTTTCTGAGAAGGCTTTTGGTATTATAAAATGTAAATCTCTAGATCACCGGGTCATATTATTTTGCATACTATACCACCACCACCAAGCATTGATGTTAGAATTGGTAAAATAATATGTCCCGAAAATTTTATTCATATTGTAAATACAAATATAAAACAGTTTTTCTTTTTGTCAAGTGAGAAAATATTAAATGCCCCATAAGTGCCGTAAAAGGCCATTATTTTTTAAATCTAAAAAATTATCTGAATGTTTCCTGCATAATAAAGATTTTTAAAATCAGTGCCAAGGCATAATATTGCATGTTTATATTGATATTATCCATAATCAAGATACATACAATTATTTGTATAAAATACTGGTTATGCTTATAGCTAATAGTTTTTAAGTCATTTAATGGCTTGTTTTTAAGACAGTTAAGTAATCTAGTAGGTTTAAGCGTAAATAATGGAAGTGATATACTTTGATGCTTTAAGCCAAATCCTTGAAACTATAAGCCTATTCTAAGTATATTTAAAAGCTAAAATAAAAAGATTATTATGTTAAGAGAAATGTTTCGTTCAAAAATTCACCGCGCCACAGTTACTATGGCGGAACTATACTATGAAGGCAGTATAACTGTAGATAAGGTTTTACTTGAAGCGGCGGATATTCTGCCCGGTGAAAAGGTTCAGGTAGTTAATTTAAGCACCGGCAGCAGGCTGGAAACCTATACAATAGAAGGCGATGCCAACAGTGGAGTTATATGTTTAAACGGTCCGGCAGCCCGTCTTGGTGCAGTTGGCGATGAGGTTATTATTATTGCATATTCGCAGATGACAGAAGAAGAAGCCCGTAATAATAAGCCTAAAGTCGTCTCGGTAGATAAACAGAATAAGATTACTAAGATTGTGTAGCTTAGCCGACATTTTTTAGCCTATTTTGCTAAATTCATTGATTTTTTTTCTCTATTTGCTTAATATTCTGTTGGAATTATTAGGGTATTGTTATGAAAAAGATGATTATGCTGTTTGTTGTTATTTTAACAATAACAGGTTATGCACAATTTAAAGAAACGGAAGAACAACTTCCGGATATCAAAAGCGGAATTCTTGCTCAGCCATCTTCTAATTTTAACTTATTTAGTTTTGTTAATCCGCAAAACTTCCATATGCAGCAGTCGGTTGGTATGTCATATTCAAGTTTCGGCAGCGGACAGGGAATGGCAATGGGCGTTTATACAAATAGTATGTCTTATAAGTTTACGGAAAAGTTAAATGTAGAGCTTGATGCAAGCGTAATTAATACGCCGTACAGTACTTTTGGAAAACAGTTTAATAATTCTCTCAGCGGATTTTATATCAGCAACGCCGCCATTAACTACCAGCCGTGGAAAGACGTTTATATCTCAGTTCAGTATAGGAATCTTCCATACAGTATGTATTCGCCGTTTTCTTATTACGGAAGCAACCGGTACGGTTTCTTTGACGGCTTCTGATACTTCCTATGACCAGTGCGGCTGTTTATTACATACAGGAAAGCCTGTTTATTTTTAATATATTTCTTCCGGGTAAAAATTGATAAAGGGAAATCTGCAGCAAAAAAAGTTTATAAATAACGCTGGTCCTAAAAGTTTATCTGCAAATTTATATTCCAATTTAATTATTATAGTTCTTTCGGTTATAATTGTTTACTTATCCTATTCACTCTACTGTAAGTTTACCGTTAAAAACATAAAAGAAGCTGAAATAAAAAAATCCTCCACCGGTACGGTTCAGGTGGAAGTGCTTAACGGCTGCGGCCTTTCGGGTACGGCTGATAAAGTTACCGATTACCTTCGCCAGCGCCATTTTGATGTTGTGCAGATTGGAAATTATATTTCGTATGATGTTGAAAAATCGATTGTTATAGACAGGACCGGCAATATGGCAAATGCCTACAGGGTTGCCGATTCTCTTGGCGTAAGCCGTAAATATGTTGTACAACAGATGAGCAGCAAATATTTTCTTGATGTATCTTTTGTAATAGGAAAAGATTTTAATAGTTTAAAACCATATCAATAAAAAAGGAAACAACGTGAATTCAAAGCAGTTAGCTACTACAATAGCCGAACTTATGTTTAACAAAAAAGGCTTTGATGTTAAAATTCTGGGTATAAGCCAACTAACAACCATGACGGATTACTTCGTCGTCTGCAGTGCCGACTCTGATACTCAGGTGAAAGCAATTGCTGATGAAGTGGATAAAAAGTTACGTGACGACGGCATAAAGTGCTGGCACGCCGAAGGCTATAAAAGCCTTAGCTGGGTCCTGCTGGACTATGTAGATGTGGTTGTTCATGTTTTTAAGAAAGAAGCAAGGGAGTTTTACAATCTTGAAAAATTGTGGGGCGATGCCGAGATAACTAATGTAGAAGACCCTGTTTTAACCCCGGAGAAACCTGCTCCAAAGAAGCGCGGCAGGCCAAAAAAAATCCAGCCGTAAAATGTGTTAAAAGCTTTTATATACATCATTTATTTTAAGGAAAGATTTTGAAGTACTACTTATACTCGTTATTTAAAAACGCTGCTGCTAATTTAGAATATCTTAAAGACATTAATATCACTTTTGAAGTGCCCAAAATTGGTTCACATGGCGATTTGTCTTCAAATGCTGCAATGCTCCTGACTAAAAAGCTAAAAAGAAAACCGCGCGAAATTGCAGAAGAGATAATTACAAAGTTAGAAATTGATCCTAAAATAATTGAGAAGGTTGAAATAGCAGGCCCGGGCTTTATAAATTTTTTCTTTACAAAGTCTTTTATTACGGAAATAACCAAAGACGTATTGGCATTAACAGATAATTACGGCAAGTCTAATAAATATGCCGGGAAAAGAGCTAATGTTGAATTTGTTTCTGCAAATCCTACAGGCCCTTTAACTGTAGGGCATGGAAGGAATGCAGTATTCGGTGATACGCTTGCAAACATGCTGGAATGGATTGGCTATTCCGTTGACCGTGAATATTACTTTAACAATGCAGGCAGGCAGATGCGTGTCTTGGGTGATTCCGTAAGGCTTCGTTATTTTGAACTGCTGGGGCAAAATGTTGAGTTTCCGCAGGATTATTATCAGGGCGAGTATATAAAAGACATTGCAAAAAGCCTGCTTGATGAGCACGGCAATAAATTGTTAAATGAACCGGCAGAAGGCGCATTTAAAGAAAAAGCGGAATCTGAAATATTTAAGGATATTAAAAAGTCGTTGGGGAGGCTGGGGATTATCCATAAAACATTTTTTAATGAAAACTCGCTTTATGAAGAAGGCAAAATACGCGAAGTATTAGATGCATTTAAAGAGAAAAACTTATCTTACGAAAAAGAAGGCGCTGTATGGCTTAAGCTTACAGAACTTGGTAATGAGCAGGATAAAGTAATAGTTAAATCTACCGGGGAGCCAACTTACAGGCTGCCTGATATTGCTTATCATACGAATAAATTCAAACGCGGCTATGATTTGATGATAGATATTTTCGGCTCAGATCATAATGCAACTTATCCTGATGTGCTGGCAGGTTTAAAAGCACTGGGGTATGATTCTGAAAAAGTTAAGGTGCTTATCCACCAGTTTGTTACAATTATGGAGGGCGGGGAAGTTGTAAAAATGTCCACGCGTAAAGCTAATTACATTACGCTTGATGAACTGGTTGATGAAGTGGGTTCAGACGTAGTAAGATACTTTTTTAACATGCGCGATATTTCCACACACATGAATTTTGATCTGGCTGTTGCAAAAAAACAGTCGGATGAAAATCCTGTCTTCTATTTACAGTATGCGCATGCAAGGATCTGTTCGGTATTGAAGATGATTGAAAAAGAAGAATTGAAAGCCTCAACTGAAAATCTTGATTTGCTTGTAACAAACGAAGAGCAGCAGTTATTAAGAAAGATTCATACTTTCAGGGAAGAAGTTCTTGTAAGCGCAGAGTTGCATGAATCCCACCGCATTTGCAGTTACCTTGAAGAGCTGGCGGCAGCATTCCATAAATTCTACACATTCTGCAGAATATTGGGTACGGAAAAGAAACTTGCAGAGGCAAGGGTGGCGCTTGCTATGGCTACAAAAATTGTATTAAAAAACGGGTTAAGTATTCTTGGCGTTACTGCGCCGGAGAGAATGTAATTATTTGTGTGGTATCGGCTCGTTATGCTTTTTGAGGCTTTCTAAATATCCTTTAATAGCATCCTGGATATTGACAAGTGCTTCTTTTCTATTGTTACCTTGCGATATGCATCCAGGCAAAATAGGACATTCAGCAACAAATATTCCGTCTTCGTCTTTTTGTACGGCTATCCTGAACTTCATCGGTACCTCAATGTGGATAATTATATGATCTTATTCAAGTTAGTAGCTACTTTAGTGAATATTGTGCATACTCCGAAAATATCACTCTATCATCAGGATAAATCTGAACAACTTCAGTTAAATCAGAATTTAAAACAAATATTTTTTCATAAGGTGATTTCGAAAAATCTATTAATCCTCTTTTTTCGAATTCATCTTTCATATTAAAGATAATATTAATCCAAAAACCATTGTCACTAATATGAAAAACACTGATATTGTGATAAATTATTAGCCATGTATCATCGCCATAAAGTTTCAAAAACTTTTCATTAAGATTTTTAATAAAACTGTACCATACTCTAATTAGACACCTCTTTGAATCATCTATAT
>JARLHB010000156.1 GCA_031292465.1 Ignavibacteriaceae bacterium | reverse complement strand
GTTGATGATGAAGATATAATTAGGGAATCTTTAACATTTGTTTTAAGAAAAGAAGGTTATACCGTTCAGGAAGCCGAGAACGGATTAGCAGCTTATAATAAATTATTAGAAGACAGCTATGATTTAGTAATTACCGACCTTGAAATGCCGGAAATGAAAGGGATAGAACTTCTTGACGAAATTAAGAAGCTGAATATTCAGACATCCGTAGTTATCATAACCGCATTCGGATCATTAGATACGGCCATTTCCGCTTTAAGAAACGGCGCAAGCGATTATCTGCTTAAGCCTGTCGAATTTGATGAACTGATTATAAAGATTAAAAGATTATTTGAAGTAAAAGACCTGCTTATAGAAAACCGCCTTTTAAGGAAAGAAATACAAAGGAATTTTGATTTTGAAAATATTGTCGGCAAAAGCGTTGCAATAAAAAAAGTTTATGAAATGATTCAGACAGTTTCTGATACCGATACAACGGTTTTAATAACCGGGAAAAGCGGCACGGGCAAAGAACTGGTTGCAAGAGCACTTCATTATAACAGCAGAAGAAGAAACAAGCCGCTTATTTCGGTTAATTGCGGTACTATTACTGAAAACCTGATTGAAAGTGAACTTTTCGGACACAAGAAGGGCGCTTTTACAGGTGCAATTTCAGACAAAGACGGATTGGTAAAAGCAGCAGACGGCGGAACGTTATTCCTGGATGAAATAAGTGAGCTCCCCTTGCAATTGCAGGTTAAGCTGCTGCGTGTCCTTCAGGAAAAAGAATACACACCTGTTGGCTCTACAGCTTCTATTCAGGTTAACGTAAGATTCCTTGCTTCCACTAACAGGGACCTTAAAGAAGAAGTTATGGCCGGAAGATTCAGAGAAGATCTTTATTACAGGCTGAATATAGTTGAAATAAATCTTCCTTCACTAAAAGAAAGAGAAGAAGACATCACCCTGCTTGCCGACCATTTCCTGAATAAATACAGGAAGGAAATGAACAGAAATATTAAAGGAATTGACCCGGAGGCAATGCGTGCAATAATTGCTTATGAATGGAAGGGCGAAATACGTGAATTGGAAAATACAATTGAGCGTGCTGTTATTTTCTGCAAAGAAGAATATATAACCCTGAAAGATTTGCCGCAGGTTTTTAATTCAAAAACCGGAACTACCGATTTTTCAAAAATGGGTTCGCTGGAAGATTCTGTAAGAAAATTTGAAAAAGATTATATCCTTAAGGCCCTTGAAAATAATAATTTTGATAAGGAAAAGACTGCTGACCTGTTAAAAGTCGGTTTATCAACACTGTACAGAAAGCTGAAAGAGCTCGATATAAAGGCTTAAACATCAGTAAAGACGGGAATAAAAATTCTAATATACGGTTAGTTTTTTCTCATTTGTTGTAACTATTTATTAATATTTTTCAATAGCGGGAACTTGCAGGCAGGTTATTTTATAAAATAAGGCTGCCTCAAATTATAAATTTACAATTTGGCAAGGATTTGAAGAATATTAATGTGATACACTCCACCAGTCATTGGCACGCAAATCGACATTTAAAAGGGAAGTTTAATACTCATTTCATACTAACGAGTAAAAAGATTAAAGCCTTTTAATGAAAAAGATTGTTGTATACAGCCCCGATTCTAATATATGCTTAAGTATGTTTATGTACTTGCAGAGCGATTATAACGTAACCACCACAACGGATATTACCGTATTAAGTGCTATGACAAAATGCGTTGACTTTGATTTGTTAATTATGGATGCCCAGCCGTCAAATAATGTAGAGACATTCTGCAAAGAAATGAAGGAAGAGCACCCTGACATTCCGGTTATTCTTACTTATGTTTATCATGATAATTATAAAGCATTTGATTTGAATATCAGGAAATATATAAGTTCAGTGTTTTATAAGCCATTTGATTTATACGAAGTATCAAAGTATATGACATCTTTGCTTATGTAATTTTTTACTATATGGAACGGTTTGAAAGGAGTTACTTATGACAAATTTCAGCAATATCTTAGTTCCGACAGACTTCTCTGATAATTCTTTTCAGGCATTTGAATTTGCACATTGCCTTGCAAAATATTCTAAAGCTGTTCTTCATGTTTTAAATGTAGTTGAGCCTATACTTAACACTGAAAAGTACTGGAGCAAGGATAACAGAGAGGGCTTTGAAAAGACAAGGGAGCTTAACGCAGAAGAGGATTTAAGAAGGTTTATAAACAGAATTTCTCCCCAGGGTGTAAAAATAATTGAAGCTCTTATCTCCGGCAAACCGCATGAGCAGGTTTTAAAATACTCGCATAAAAATCATATCGATCTTATTGTAATTTCATCTCACGGCTGGACCGGGATGTCCCACATGATAACTGGTAACGTAACAAATAAAATATTCAGATATTCGGAAATTCCGACAATTTGTATTAAATCAAATAATCTTGTTATACAAAATGGAGCGTTTTCTGCAAAAAGTGATTTTGCAGAAAACTGGGTCGGCTGATTTTCTCTCATAAATTAACGAGGAAAGGGGTGAAAAATGAATATTTTCAAATTGAAGATATGTATTTTCTTCGCCGTATTTTTTTCTCTTGCCATTTACGCACAAACCAAAACAGACGGATGGGAAGAAGGCAGCAAGTACAATAAACTGTTTTCGACTAAAGCAGATACTGTTACAGGCACTGTAATTAAAGTTGTGCATGCTTCACCTATGCAAGGTATGGCTGAAGGAGTATTGTTGCTGGTAAAGTCCGGTAAGGATACTGTTACAGTCCATCTTTGCCCCAAATGGCTCGGTGAATACCTGAACCTTAATATACAGCATAATGAAGATTTAGTAATTGAAGGTTGTAAAGCTGTATGCAAAGGGACACCTGTTTTTATTGCATCCAAGCTTACCGCTAACGGAATTATACTTCAATTAAGAGATGAAAAAGGCTCTCCGATTTGGGACAGATTAAGATAAAAATAATCAGTAAAATTTTAACTGATTTCTATGCAAATTTATTTTAAATTTAGCACACCAATAATTATTACTAAAATTTAAAATCCATTATGGGCTTAACACATAATAGCTTCTCAATCAGTGCCGATAAATCAAAACTTGATATAGATTTAATTCACGAATTTTTAACTAATTCATACTGGGCTGCCGGCAGAAGCCGGGAATTGGTTGAAAAGACAATAAAGCATTCACTTTGCTTTGGAGTTTATAATAACGCCAAACAGGTCGGATTTGCACGTGTAATAACGGACTATGTAGTATTAGCTTATGTTGCCGATGTATTTATATTAGAGCCTTACAGAGGCATAGGGCTTGGTAAAAAGCTGGTTGGAGCCATCCTTTCACACCCGGAGCTCCAGGGAATAAAGAAATGGATGCTGGCAACAAGCGATGCACATGGCCTCTACAGCCAATTCGGGTTTAGGACTATAAGCAATCCGGAAAAATTCATGGAAATGTTTAACCCTGCGCCTGCAAAGTAATTAACTAACCGATATTTCCATATCAATCAAAATCCGTCGGTAAATTCGGATTCTTATAAAATTCAAAAAATCTTTCAATTTGACTTTTTAGCACTCTGGATTTTGACAGTACATCAGGGATATTATTTTCTTCAAAAAAATCGACACCATCAGTTTCATTACTAAGTGTACTTATGCCGCCTTTCAGATCGCACAGGAAGAATAATTTAAATACATGAAATGGAAACGGAGGCTTATGTCCCTGTTTTGCCCTGTCGTATACTGCGAGTACTTTTTGGGTTTTTACAATAAAACCCGATTCTTCAAGCACTTCCCTTTCTACAGATTCAGATGGTGTTTCATTTGGATCTGCCCAGCCGCCCGGTAAAGTCCAGCCGCCGTCAGCTTTTTCTTTTACAAGAAGAATTTTACCATCTTTAAATACAACGCCTCTTACATCTACTTTAGGAGTTGCGTACCCATCAACATTATTAAAAAGCCCCTTTATAAATTCCAGGTCGCCATCAGAGTTTGTTGCCATCATTTCGGCAGAAATATTTTTTATTTGTTCATATCGTTCAATATCAAATTCATTAAGCGCATAAGTAAGTCCGTTTTGAGCAATTGCCTGCAGGCTTTTTGCCCATTCAAGCCATTTTGGTTCCATGTACTGCCTTTCAATTAAAACATAGCAATCAATAAATTTTGTTATACAAATATAAAACCGTTTATGTAATAAAAGTTTGTATTTAGCAGTCGTGTGTTTATTTTGTATTATATTCTTCATACAAAATAATTTTGAATAGAATGTTTACGCAATTATTTTAAAAATAAAAGATTAATATTGAAGTTTTGATATGGATTATTGGTTTGGCAGTGCTTGCAATAATGAACCCGCATAGCCCTTTATACCTTTACAGTATTTATCTGTTTGGTATTGAGCAACTGCTTTGTGAATAAGATTTCTGTCTATTCACTGTAATATTTGACTAAAAAGTGTTATGTTATTCATTACCCATTCTATTTGTTCAAAGTAAAAAAGATAACTCCTACGGATCTATTCTGCAGGAGGAGCCATTTTTATTCTATACCTGCTTAATTTTTATTTTGCAAAGTCAAACTTTACCCCCGTCAGCCGTTCCGAAACTTCCCAAAGTTTTTTGGCAACGATTTCATCTTTTGATAGTTTGCCCGGTTGATTTATTACGGGATACCCCGTCATCAATCCGCCCGGACCATAATATTCTCCGCCGGCTGCATTTGCGTCGAAAGCTGCCCGCAATGTGGGCAATGCACCCATCCGGGAGTTTTGAGCAAATAATTTCACAATAAATTTAATAAATAGCCCTGAATTCCTGGCTAAATCCGTCGAAGCCATGCCCGGGTGTGCAGATACAGCAATAATATCTAAATTATTCTCTTTAGTTTTCTTGTCTAATTCGTGTGTGAAATAAAGATTTGCAAGTTTGCTGTCGCGGTACCCTTGCATAGGAGGATATTTTCGTTTTTCCCAGTTCAAGTCATCAAAATCAATCCTGCCGGATTTGTGAAGTCCACTTGAAACTGTTACAATTCGTGCGCCCTTTGTTGATTTCAGCAGACTAAAAAGCTGCCCGGTTAATGCAAAATGGCCGAAATGATTTGTTCCCATCTGCAATTCAAATCCATCAGCTGTCTTTGTATAGGGAGGGGTCATAACGCCTGCATTGTTTATTAGGATATTTAAGGATAAATATTTTTTTTTGAAATTACCGGCAAAAGTTTTTACGGATTGTAAATCTGTAAGGTCAAGCTGCAGCACTTTAACATCGGCAATTTTATTCTGCTCGATTATTCTCCGCTTTGCGCTTTCTCCTTTTTCCGGATTACGGACAGCAATAATTACTTCTGCATGTTTATTCGCTAATGCTTTTGCTGCCTCAAAGCCAATACCGCTGCTTGCTCCTGTAACAATTACAATTTTACCGGTTTGATCGGGAATATTCTCTTCATCCCATTTTTCTTTATTCATTTTATCTTTTTAAAAATTATTTTTTTAAAATAATAGATATATTATTTGTGAGAGGTGCCCTTAAACATAGCTAGTAAAGATGAATTGAATTATGTGACAAGTACATGAAGGATTCCGGTAAATGTATGCCGGGTTTAATAAATCTGCAGCAATTCTAAACCATAAAGACCGGGCATGCAGGATTATACCGGGAAATAATTGTTTCCCTTGTTTAAAGGTTTAAAACTAATGAAGTACCTCATTTGGACTAAAGCCCAATCTTGTGTTGGATTCATATATCCGCGGCTTAAACAGGCTATGTGAAAACTCATAACAAATTCATAAAAATTCAATTTTGTGTTTTTGCTCTTTCAATATAAAGCGACAGGTAAACCGTTAAAACGGTTGATTTTTTTTCTTCTTCATCATTAATACCGCGATTAATCGCGGTGTTAATAATGCAATTACTATTTTCCTTAACTGTTTCAACAGTTTACCACTCCATGTGCAAGAAATTAATTAAATTATTTATCGCATAATTTTTCATGCAAAACGAATTTTCACACGGGCTCTAAAATCAGAGGCTATGATAAATTTATTTTGGACAGACATGAAATCAGTTAGCTTTTAACCGGTGATGACTTGTTTTTAATTGATTGCCAATATATTTAATTTTATTTAATAAATTCATTAGTCCTTTTACTTTCTCTGGCTGTCATTATAGATGATTAAAATATTAGGATATATAAGAAAGATTAATATTGAAGCCTGGATATGGATAGCAGGACTTACTGTACTTGCCATATTAAATCCGGACAGCCATTCTCATTTTACGCTATGCCCTTTTAAGAATCTGGGATTTAGATACTGCCCCGGCTGCGGATTGGGACATTCTATTTCTTATTTATTTCATGGTAATATTAAAGAATCGATACAAGCACATATACTGGGCATACCGGCTGTGATAATATTATTAATTCGAACAATTTCAATAATTAAAAAGACAAGTACTTTCTATTCAAGCATAACTACCACGAAAGGGTAAAAATAATGGCAAACATATTGCAAATAATGCCTTACCTTGAAGGCGATGAGATGATATTCGTCCAGGGACTAATCAAAGATATGAGCGATAACCAGGCATTGCTTTTTGCAAATGCGTACAGTTCAAGAAGAAAGGACCCGCAGCTTATTTTACTTACTGCCTGTGTTGGTTTTATATGTGTTGCGGGAGTACACAGGTTCCTATTAGGCCATATTGGCATGGGCTTATTATATTTATTCACCGGAGGGTTATGCGCAATTGGAACTATTGTCGATTTAGTTAACCATAGGAAGCTGGCTTTTGAATACAACCAAAGAGCGGCTCAGGAACTTGCCATTTTGGTAAGAAGTTCAGCTCAATAAAATTGTTCATTAATTTACACAG
>JARLHB010000155.1 GCA_031292465.1 Ignavibacteriaceae bacterium | reverse complement strand
GCTGACTTCCGGCACATTCTTATATGGTGGCATAACCGGAGTGTATTCTTCACCTGGTTTTAATTCGGTATAGGCATTGGTGGGAAGACTTTTAAGGTTTTCATCGTTGATGTGAGTTTCACTCATAATATTATTCCTGATGTTGTTTCCTGGTTATTGAGTGCAATTATAATAAGGGATATTAAAAAAATCCTTTCAAACAATGGTACCCCATTATATAATTAAATTTCGAACTAAAATTAACAAGATTTAGGCGGATAAAGCAATTGAAAAATGCTTTTACGAAAGGTTATTTTATTATAATTACTTATCTTTCGACTTATGAATGGTAAACTTTATATAGTATCCACGCCGATTGGTAATTATGATGATATTACACTTAGGGCGTTAAAGATTTTAAAATCCGTAGATTTTATTATCTGTGAAGAATTTAAGGAAGCGCGCAGGCTTCTGTCTCATTATCAAATTACCAAAGAGATGGTTTCTCTTAATGAGCATAACGAGAGGGAAAAGGACCTTGTTAATGACATACTCTTAAGGTTGGTGCAAAATGAATCGGCTGCGATAATCTCGGATTGCGGCACACCGCTTTTTTCAGATCCCGGCCATCTTTTGGTTGATGTATGTATTTCGCAGGGCGTTGAAGTTGTCCCGGTTCCCGGTGCAAGTTCTATTATGTCTGCGCTGGTAGGTTCAGGACTGGATATAGAAAAGTTTTATTATTACGGATGGCTTTCGCCTAAAAGGGATATAAGGAAACAGCAGCTTCAGAGATTAAGGAATATGAATGAGGTTGTTGTTATTATGGATACTCCCTACAGGCTAAAAGGCCTGCTTGAAGATATTGTGAAAATTATAGGTAAAAATCTTAAAGTAGTGCTCGCTTTTCAGCTAACTATGAATAATGAAAAATTTTACCGTGGCACCGCCGAAGAAATCCTTTCAATAGCCAATCAAAACAATATGAAGGGCGAGTTTGTTTTGCTCTTGAATTTTGGAAAACGATAGTTACCCGCTCAGTAGAAATGAATTGGGGCAGCCCATAGCTTTAGCTATGGGAATTAACAAGCAAACAAAAAGAGGAACCGTTTTTACGGTTTATAATATCCGCACTACAGTTACTAACTAAAATTGGTAAGTCGTTATAACGACTGATACAATTGTTTCGTACCCTATCTTCCCATGAATAAATTCATGGGCTACCTGGTGGATTACCATCGATTATGACAAAAAATATTTGTTTGATTAATGTTGTAATTAATATGTCACTCCTACGGAGTTCAAGAATTGTATTGCTGCCTGTATATCTAATAACATTCCACTCCTCTGGAGTTGGAATATCAAAAATTAATTATAAAATATTTCCCGTTTCGTTAATAAGAATAAAATAGAGTTTTATATATGCGAAATATTAATAAAACGAACTCCGAAGGAGTGAAATATTCTTAGCCCGGAAAACAAAAAGAAGAGAATGAACCCCCATCGGGGTGACATATTATTTTGTATATGGTGTTGCAAAATTGATCTAAAGATAATTGTAAAAGGAAATATGTCACTCCTACCGGAGTTTAGAAATTTAGATGTCTTAAATGTTCTAATAATATTCCACTCCTACGGAGTTGGACATAGAGAACTTGTTTAAGTTTAAGATGTTATTGTTTTCAAACGTATAATACTATAATTTAAATCAAATGTATTAGTAAAAGTTTTTGCTAAACTTTATACAAAAGTATCTTCTAAGTTTTTGAAGGAACAAACTCCGAAGGAGTGAAATATTCTTAGCCCGAAAACTAAAAAAAAGAATAAACCCCATCGGAGTGTTATATTATTCTGAATCGTATAAAATGAATTAAATAATATTTATTGTATCATATATAATTCTGCAGGAGGTAAAATGCCAAATACCTATTGTCAATTATTAGTGCATATAATATTTGCTGTAAAAGGGAGACAAAATTTAATCTCTAACCAATGGAAGGCTGAACTTTACAAGTATATAACGGGCATCATATCTAATAAAAACCAAAAGTTGTTATACATAAACGGTACAGGCGATCATATTCATATCCTTATTGGGTTGAAACCCGATATATCAGTCTCAAACCTCGTACGGGATATCAAGAATAATTCAACAAACTTTATTAACTCAAGAAATTATGTAGCAGGAAAATTTAGCTGGCAGACCGGCTTTGGCGCTTTTTCATATTCTAATTCTCAAATAGATAGCGTTGTTAAATATCTAATAAATCAGGAAAGTCATCACCTGAAAAAATCCTTTAGGGAAGAATATATTGAGATTCTGGAAAAGTTCGACATTAAATATGACGAAAAGTATTTATTTGATTGACACTATTAACAAATTAGAATAAATCTATTCCTTTGCCAATAGCGCTACATTTTCAATATGGTAAGTATGCGGGAACATATCCACCGGCTTAATCTTTACTAATTTATATCCGCCTTTTGTAAACAGCTTAATATCCCTTACCTGTGTGGTGGGATTGCAGCTTACATAAACAATTCTATCCGGGGCGCACTTAATAACATCATCAATGGTATTCTGGTGCATACCGCTTCTGGGCGGGTCAAGTATAACCACATCAGGACCGGGAATGCCTTGCTCTTCAATAGCAGGCAGAAATGATTTATATAAATCAGCCTGAATGAAATGTACATTGTTAATGCCGTTGAATATTTTATTTTCTTCCGCATCTTTTACTGCTGATTCCACCGATTCAAAAGCATATACTTCTTTAGCTTTACCTGAAACAAAAATAGAAATCGTGCCCGCGCCGGAGTAAAGGTCGTAAACTGTTTCATTGCCGTTCAGGCCTGCAAAATCAAGGGCTGTCTGGTACAGTTTTTCAGCCTGTAGTGTATTAGTCTGGAAGAACGAATTAGCGCTTACTCTAAATTTATATTCGCCTATAAAGTCTGAGATAAAACCGCTGCCGTATAATACTTTTTCGTAATCGCCGGTGGCAATGGCTGCTTTTTTCTGACTTATATTATTTATAATGGTGGTTATCTGGGGGACTTCTGTTTTTAAAAGATTAACATATCCTTCCATTAACACTTCATCTTCAGATGAAGTGACAATGTTTACCATTAAATCATCGCTGTGGTGAGACGTCTTTATAACCAGATTACGCAGGTAGCCGGAATGCGTTTTGGTTGAATAAATGGAAATACTTTTCTCTTTGAAAAACTTTCTTGTCAGGTTGAGAATCTTATTGCTTAATTCCGATTGCAAAAAACATTCATCAACATCTAAAACTTTATCAAATACACTTGGCACATGAAGTCCGAGTGCAAAATTTTTCTCAACCGTTTCGCTGGAGTTTAATTCTTCCCGGGTGATCCATCTTTTATCTGCAAAAGAGAATTCCATTTTATTACGGTAAAAAAAAGTTTTATCCGAAGGTGCGATATCTTCAATAATAAAATCGGTAAAACCGCCCATCTTGTTAAATATCTCTTCTACCTGGAGCTTCTTGTATTTGTACTGGAATTCATAACTCAAGTCCTGCTGTTTGCATCCGCCGCAGGTCCCAAAATATTTGCATTTGGCTGGTACGCGTGATTCCGCCCGTTCAAGTATTTCAACTGCCTTAGCTTCTGCATACGACTTTTTTATTTTCCTAAGTTCAGCTTTAACTTTATCACCCGGATATGAGCCGTCAACGAAGACTACGTATTTAGTTCCTTCTTCTGCAGGAGTCTTATTAATTTTAGCGATACCGCGCCCTTCAAAAGCATATTTCTCAATCTCTAACTCCAGTACATCGCCTTTCTTCACAGTTCACCTTTCTTAAAAATATACGCATAGAATCCGATATGAGCATCTCCGCCGAGCCTAAGGTAAGCATTCGATTCATGGCTTATTATATTAAGTAATTTCTTGTAATAACTTTTTTCCTGTTCAGTAAGCCTGTCTATATTTTCACTCAACAGGCTTATGCTTGTCATGTAAAAGTCTTTAAGCGTGTATGAAAGATTCTCCGACTTAACAATATCAAATTTTCTTCCTTTATAATATTGTTCCTGCTCCTCTATATGGAGAGGGGATACGCCGGAATTTTTCCAGAGATCAAGAATAAACTGTGGAGGCGTTTTAGTAAGGCTGGTAATTTCTCCTACGCAAAAATTGCCGCCGGCCTTTAATATACGGTAGACTTCTTTTGTAATCTTATTGCGCTTTTTGTTTGAGACGGAAGCCTGTGCATAAACAATGTCAAATTCAGAGTCTTTGAAATCTGTATTATCAAACTCCATCATCTTTACGTTAATGCCGGAGTTACTTAGTATAAGGCGGGAATTTAACAGCGAATCATTATCATCCACGATAATAATTACCTTTGAGGCGCCCTTTTCCAGCAGTTTTTGTGAAATTTCTTCACACCCGGTACCGATTATAAGGATTGATAGTCCGGTTATGTCCAGATTTTCAGTTAAAAAATCTAATTGTTTATCGGTTCCGGGAAGGAAATAATTATCATTCATAAAACACTTAAAAATTATTCATTTGAATGACAAATTTAAAGAATATTTAGCAATTATCGTTATCTTATTTTTTTGTAAAAATAATGCAAAAATATTAGTAAAACCGCCTCTTTGATTGCCTTTCAAAGCAAGTTGAGCTATTTTAGAAAGAAAAAACAGAAATCAATTAGAGGATAAGATGAAAACGCTCCTTACCATTTTTCTTTGTCTGCCCTTTATATTATTTGCGCAGCAAAAACATCCGCTTACCGTTGATGATCTTTGGGCAATGAAGAGAGTAGGCTCAATTGACCTTTCCCCTGACGGGAAAACCATTGCGTTTACAGTTACAGCATTCAATATGGATGAGAATAAAGGTAACAGCGATATTTATTTAATTAATTCAGACGGGACTAATTTACATCCGCTGAAAAATTCCGAGAAGAACGAAACATCCCCCAAATTTTCTGCCGACGGGAAAATGATTGCATATATTATTGACGATCAGATACATACCTGTAAATACGACGGTACGGATGATGAACAGATAACGGATTTTTATACCGGCGTTGATGATTTCAGGTGGTCCCACGACGGGAAGAAATTTTTAATTATTTCTACGGTTTATCCTGATTGTACTTCCCCGGATTGCAATAAAAAGAAAGATGACGATAAAAATGAAACAAAACTTAATGTAAGAGTGTTGAATCACCTTATGTACAGGTCATGGAACCGCTGGCTGGATGACAAAAGGAGCCATTTATTCTTATTTGATGCTGTCTTAAAAGAATACTACGATCTTAATTATTTAATGCAGAATGATGTTCCTCCGCTTGATTTAGGCAGTGAAAATGATTTTAATTTTTCACCGGATGATAAAGAAATTGCATATACGATGAATCCGAATACAACAGTTGCAACCAGTACTAATAATGAGGTATATGTTGTTAATGTTGCGGATATTAAAAAAGATGATAAAGCGCCTGCAAAATTAATCTCGCAGAGTAAAGGAAATGACTGTCAGCCTGTTTATTCACCAGATGGCAAATACATTGCGTTTACATCAATGACTACTCCCGGGCATGAATCGGATCAGGCATTCCTTATATTATATGACAGGAATACAGGCAAGCTGAAGAATATTACAAACAGCCTTGACCGGTCCGTAAGCGAGATAGCATGGTCGCCGGATTCGAAAAAAATCTACTTTACTGCAAACAATGAAGTTTTTAACTCGATCTACCAGGTGGATATTTCAACAGGTAAAATAAGTGTTTTACTAAAAGATTATAGTAACACCGGGTTGGCAGTATCTGCTGATGGAAATACAATTTATTTCAAACAGCAGCGTTCAACGCTTCCGTATGAAATATTTGCGCTTAATACAAAGGGCGGCGATGCCAAACAAATTACTTATTTGAATAAGGATATTCTTGCAAATATTGAAATGATTCCGATGGAGAGCTTTTGGTGCACAGGCGCTGCGGGTAAAAAAGTTCAGTCAATACTGATTAAACCGCCGTTTTTTGATCCGTCTAAGAAGTACCCGATGATATTCTTAATTCATGGCGGCCCGCAGGGGCATTGGGAAGATGATTTCCATTTCAGGTGGAATATTGAAATGTTTGCTGCAAAAGGCTATGTGGTAGTTGCGCCTAATCCTACCGGAAGCACCGGCTACGGCCAGCAGTTTACAAATGACGTCTCCAGAAATTGGGGCGGCAGGCCTTACGAAGATTTAATGAAGGTTTATGATTATTCGATTAAGAATTTTAATTACATAGATGCTAAAAATACATTTGCTGCCGGGGCATCATTCGGCGGATACATGATTAACTGGATTGAGGGGCATACGAACCGTTTTAATGCAATGGTTTCTCACGACGGCGTTTTTAATACGGAAAGTATGTGGGGGACTACCGAAGAACTTTGGTTCCCGGAATGGGAATTTAACGGAACTCCCTGGCAGAACAGGAAATTATATGATAAATGGAATCCTGCCAAATTTATACAGAATGCCAAAACACCTATGCTGGTTGTAGAAGGCGCACGCGATTACAGGGTGCCTGAAGATCAGGCTTTCCAGTTGTTTACATCGCTTCAGCGGCTGGGTGTTGATAGTAAGTTCCTGTATTTCCCGGATGAATTCCATTTTGTTATTAAGCCGCAGGATGCACGATTCTGGTGGAACTCGGTTTTTGACTGGTTTGAAACACATAAAAAATAGGGAGGGAAAATGCCTGAAAATGATTTTGGATTTGACGAAACAAAAGACTTTGATGTACTCGACTTCGGGGAAAAAACCGAAGAAGAGGTAACTAACGGTATTAGATATGTGGAAGGAAATTTGTGGGCCAAGGTTGAAAAGACGGGCAGAAAAATTTCCTTTACTAAAGATATTTTAGCGCTTTTCAGATATATGCGCGATCCCGGCGTTAACTGGTCCAGAAAAGCTGTTGTTGTTGCCGGGCTGATATACTTTATTAGTCCTATTGATGTTATACCTGACTTTATCCCGGTTATCGGATATCTGGATGATCTTGGTGTTATAATGGCAGTGCTAAAATTTCTGGGGCATGAACTAGTACCTTATTATGATCCCGACTACAGGGCATAAGTAACTTTTTGATTATACTTTATTTTTATCAATAACAATTGAATACGGAATGAATTTTAAACTAAAGAATAGCGAAACAATATTTAACGGGAAAATAATAGAGCTAAAAGTAGATCATATTGAGTACGACAGCGGTAATTTGGGAATAAGGGAAGTTGCGGTTCATCCAGGCGGTGCGGCCGTAGTTGCGGTTAAAGATGACGGGAAAATAATCTTGGTAAAACAATTCAGGCATCCTATACAGCAGTCTATTCTTGAACTGCCGGCAGGTAAATTGGATAAAGGTGAAGATCCGCTTGTTTGTGCTACGCGGGAACTGAGTGAAGAAACCGGTTATAAAGCAGGTAAATTTGAGAAACTCGGGGTTATTTCTACTTCACCCGGATTTTGTACGGAGATTTTGCACCTTTATCTTGCAGTAGATCTTATTGCGGGTAACCATCACCGTGAAGAAGGCGAGTACGGGATGCAGGTGCTGGAATTTTCAATGGATGAAATTGAACAGATGATTGAGAACGGCGGTATTATAGATGCAAAAACAATTTGCGGTATTTATATGGCTAAGAAGAAGCTAAAAATTTCTTAATAACTATCTTTTGAATTTCCTTTCAAAATAAACTAAATTAGATTTATCAAAAACATTTCAGCTTATGATAAAATCACTGCAAGTAAAAGATTACGCTTTAATTGAACATGTAAATGTTGAATTTGGTTCCGGCCTGAATATTATAACAGGCGAAACCGGGGCGGGTAAATCAATTTTAATTGATGCTATGAGCTTATTGCTTGGAGAACGCGCGTCAACTGAAGTAGTAAGAAAAGATGCGGCAAAATCCGTTGTTGAAGGAATTTTCGATGTTGAGCTGAATAAAAAAGTAAAAAAAATTTTAGAAGAGAATGATATTGAATTTTCCCCTGAATTAATAATGCGGAGGGAAATATCGGTAAAAGGTTCCAACAGATGTTTTATAAATGATTCACCAGTTTCCCTTGCGCTTATTAAAGATGTCGGGAACCTTCTGGTTGATTTGCACGGCCAGCATGAACATCAGTCTCTGCTAAGAACGGAAACGCATATAGAATTTCTTGATGAATACGGAAACTATGAAGGGCTATTGCTGGAGTATAACGGGTTATACCGAAGACTCTCAAAGTTAGCATCAGAAATAAATTCGTTAAAGGAAAAAGAATCCATACTGACTGAGAAAAGGGATATTTATGCCTACCAGATTAAGGAAATAGATAATATAGCGCCTGAAGACGGTGAAGAAGAAAAGCTTAATGACGAGCTGAATATTCTTGAAAATTCGGAAAAACTGCTTGATTTAACAACATCGGTTTATGAATCGATTTACGATTCAGAAAATTCAGTAATTGATAAGCTTGGAAAAATACAAAACGAAATAAAAGAACTTTGCGGTATAGATAAATCTTTTCTTGATGTAGCCTCTGAAGTTGATTCCGCTCTTGCATTGATAAATGACATATCCAAATTCATAAGGGATTATAAATCTCGCGTGGATATAGACCCCCAGCATCTTAGCGAGATAAGAGAACGCCTTAATGCTTTAAATATGTTAAAGAAAAAGTACGGCGGATCTGTAAAAGCTGTATTGGAACATAGGGAAAAAATAGGCAGGGAATTTGATTTGGCGGAAAATTTCTCCGACAATATTTTAAAGCTTGAAACAGAAATAAATGAACTCCGGAAAAAATGCGGCAGTGCAGCGGAAACAATATCCGGTAAAAGGAAAGAAACTGCTAAGAAAATTCAAAAAGATGTAAAAGAAGCGTTGAGTTTTCTTGGCATTCCTGATTCTGAATTTGTGGTTAAAATATCACAGGCTCCGGCAGATGAAACCGCCGAGAATTATATACTGATAAATGGAAAAGGATTTAAGTCAACTTACTCGGGTTACGATGAGGTTGAATTTTTTATTTCAACCAACCGCGGAGAAGACCCCAAGCCGCTTGTAAAAGTTGCCTCCGGCGGTGAAGTATCCAGAATTATGCTTGCCCTTAAAACCATACTTGCTAAAAATGATAAACTGCCACTCCTAATTTTTGACGAAATAGACACGGGTGTAAGCGGGCGTATTGCTCAAAAAGTCGGGCAGTCTTTAAAGTCGCTTGCAGCATATCATCAAATAATATCTATAACGCATCTTCCGCAAATAGCCGCTTTAGCCGATCATCATTATGCCGTAGAAAAGAAATTGAATGAGGACAGAGTTGTCAGTTCAATAAGTAAATTGAAAGATAATGAACGGGTAAAAGAAGTTGCAAAGCTTATGAGCGGTGAAAAAATTACCGAAGCCAGCCTGAACGGCGCAAAAGAATTAATGGGATTGTAAAAAAGCCCCCTAAGTTTTTATCAACCTGTTAAACGGATTGGATAATGAAAGATTCTGCAATATATATACACATACCTTTTTGCGACCACAAATGTATTTATTGTGATTTTTACTCGATAATTACTTCGGATAACATCGGCAGATTTTTAACCTCGCTTAAAAGCGAAATACAGTATTATGCTGATAAATTTTCAAGCCAAAGGATATACTCCTCAATATATTTTGGCGGCGGAACGCCGTCTTTAATGGAACCGGGATATTTACATGAGATAATATCTTATGTAAAAAACAATTTTAAAATAAGTGAAGATGCCGAAATATCGATGGAAACGAATCCCGGTACAGTAGATGAAGCAAAATTAAGATTATTTCGCAAGGCCGGGATAAACAGGATTAGCATAGGCATACAGTCTTTTGATAATGACGACCTTAAATTCCTTACCCGCATACATGATAAAGACACTGCAATTAAAACCGTTCTGCTTGCAAAAGAAATCGGGTTTGATAATATCAATGTTGATTTGATTTTCAATCTTCCGGGACAAACAAAAGAAAAATGGAAAAGCAATCTTCAGCAGGCAGTTGAACTGCCGGTAAAACATATTTCTGCATACAGCTTAATACTAGAAAGAGGCACTATTCTTAATAAGATGGTGCTTGATGGAAAAGTTGCAATTCAGGATGATGATTATGATGCCGAACTGTATGAAATAACAATAGACTTTCTTAATGCAAACGGTTTCCTGCAATATGAAGTTTCCAATTTTTGCGAACCGGGATATGAGTGCAGGCATAATAACGCATATTGGAGATATCGTGACTACCTGAGCTTTGGGCCTTCAGCGCATTCATTTGTGGACGGCAGAAGATGGTGGAATTTTTCAAGCCTTAAACATTATATATCCGAAATTGAAAAAAACGGTACTGCAGTTGCAGGTTATGAAGATATCAGCAGTGAAATGGCGCTTAATGAGTATATAATGCTTGCCCTAAGAAGTAAAGGCCTGGACTTTCATGAACTTGAACGTAAGTTCGGTGGCTTCTGGTTACAACGGCAAAATGAATTTCTTACAAAGCTGTCGGAACAAAAACTTATTTTATTCGATAATAATTTTATCAGTCTTACCCCCAAAGGCTATGCTATTTGCGATGAAATACTAAGCAGGCTGTTATAATAACCATATTAATAATAGGCCTTGCATAAATATTTTGGCATTTCGCTATTTAAAATAAACACACCCCTTTTATTCCCCTCTCGAGAGCATATGTGCCAACCTAATTATAGGATTTCTCTGTTTCGCCTCTATGAGGCTCCTGGTTTTTGAGGTGTATCTTTTTCTACTAATGTATCGCTGCTCTGCAGCTTTTTATTAGCTGATTGCTTTGATCCTTTCATCATTAGAAAGAGTATTTCTCAAAAATATTTTCCTAAGCCGCTTAGCGGCGAAACGTTAGTAGTTATAATAACAATATGATATTACAGAGCCGCGTAGCGGTAAAACAGAATTATCTGTATTATTAGCATCCCAGATTTATAATCTCTTAAGTTAAAATATCTTATTTTATAATCGGAATTCCCATACACCCGTCAGGTTCTGCAATTTTTAACAGGTCAGCCACTGTAGCTGCTATGTCCACAGTATATACAGGTGTATTTACAGTCTGGGCCGGAATATGCCAGCCATAAAATAATACCGGAACGTGGGTATCATAGGCGTACTGCGTACCGTGGGTGGTTCCGGCTGATTGATCATTAATCAGATAGGCCGGTTTTAAAGAAATTACAATATCACCTGAAAGTTTTGCATTGTAGCCGTTAACAACAAGATTGGGATTAGTCCGGTAAGCTACCTGCTTTTCAAGGTCGTCTCTTGTAAATACAACCGATACACCCTGAAGAGATTCGCTTATATAGTCTGCAAATACTCTCATAACCTGATGAATATCAATGTTATTCTCACTTATTAGTTTATGGTTAAGAAAGATTTGTCCGTTGGAAAAATTTTCAATCAGGTTCAGATTATTAAATGTTCTGGCTGAAACAGCTTTTAATGAATCCATGGCCTTTTTAGAATTAAGTTCTCCTGAAGGCAAATGCTGTTCCTTTAAATAACCCGGTGTAATAAGAGCAGCATGGTCAGCGGTCAGAAACAATACATAATTATCTTTGCCTACCTGTTCGTCAAGCGCTTTAAGCAGGTCTGCAATTTGATCATCCAGCCTTAAATATGTATCCTCAAGTTCATAAGAGTTTGTACCGAAGGCATGTCCTATGTAATCGGTTGAAGAAAAGCTAACAGCAAGAAAATCTGTATTATCGCCCTTGCCTAAATTTTCGTTTACTAATGCGGTCTTTGCGAACTCTTCCACAATCTGGTTACCGAATGGAGTGGTTTCCAGTATTACGTATTTCGAATCTTCTTTTACATTTTTAAATGAATGCGGGAATGAAGTTTTCCCTTCAGAGAAAACATCATATTCATAATGTGATTCATCAGGCGCAGATATTTGGTAGTCGGAAGCAGATTTATATAAATCCCATTCATCTGCTAAATATTTATCTGCTAATTTTTTGCTGTTAAAATTATCTGCCCACGGAGGTAAAGACTTTAAATAGTATGACGAAGATATAAATGCCCCGGTTTTATTATCAAACCAGTAAGCAGCATTTGCCATATGTCCGCCGGGCAGAATGGCCGCACGGTCCTTTAATGATATGCTGATTACCTTTGATGCGCTGTTGGTAGCAATTTTTAGCTGGTCTGTTATCGTGGTAGATTGAAGCCGTTTGGGCGACATAGCGCCTTCATTATCATTGCTTCCAATACTTTTTTCAGATGAATCGCTGGCACAATATATCATTTTCTTAGCAGTTTTATCATACCAGTCATTTGCAATTATGCCGTGGTAATACGGGGTAGTGCCCGTATAAACTGATGTATGGCCGGGAGCGGTAAAAGTGGGCACATAATTAAAATGTGCAAATGTAAAATTTGTCCCTTCGTTCATCAGCCTGTTAAAACCGTCTTTTCCATAATAAGCTTTAAAGCGGTAAAGATAGTCATACCGCATCTGGTCAATAACAATACCGACCACAAGCTTTGGCCGCTGTACTGATTGTGCATGGATAAAGGGGTTTGAAAAGATTAACAATATGCAAAACGTAATAAAAGTTTTTAATTTCATTTTAGATTCTCTGAATTTTATTGGATTGCTTTACTAAGTTTATTAATTCCGTAATATCATTTATAATATAATCCGGATTTTCTTCTTTAATTATTTTCAGCTCACGGTAGCCGTAAGAAACTGCGCATGTTTTTGATCCGGCGCTTTTTCCGCACCTTATGTCCAGTTCCGTATCACCTACCATAAGTGTATTTTCAGGTTTTACGTTAAGTTCGTTACATATAAATAACAGGGGTTCCGCAGAAGGCTTATTTGCAATATTCTCTCTTCTTCCAAGGACTAATGAGAAGAACTCATCAATTTGAAAACTCTTAACTACTTTATCAGCCTGGTCCTGTACCTTTGTTGTACAAAGGGAAATTTTTGTCCCCATGTCTTTAAGGCTTTTAAGCGTTTCTGCTACCGAAGGAAAAACACTTGACAAATCCATTAATTGCGAATAATAATTTTTATATATGGTTATATATTCTTCAAAATCAGTTACGGGAATGTTTAAAGAATCAAACATATCCTGAAAATGATACCCGATTATTTTTCTGAATTCCGCAATTGACAAATTATTTGGAATATTAAGGTGTTCCAGTGTTTTAACGGTTGCCTGAAATATCGTATTGATTGAATCAGTTAGTGTACCGTCTAAGTCGAAGCAGATGTGTTGAATTGGAGAAGAATTATTCATTTATTATTTTCTGTACCGGTAATATGAGACCGGGGTGAAACATAATCGCATTGTTCGCCGCCGCAGCATTCATCAATATTAGTGCCGCACAATGAACATTGCCCATGTCCGTGAACCCAGATAATTTGTGAAGGCTGCCCGCACCACGGACAAATATTTACTTTTTTGTTATCTGAATTACTTATGTCTGCAAGCATGGCGTATTTATTAAAATCTTTACCAAAAATAACTATAAATAAAATTTATGACAATGTAATTCAGATTAATAACAGAAAATTAATCCAGGGGTATTAGCAGTATCTTTTTAATATTTAAACCATTTAGTGCTTCTTATGTCACAAACAACTGATAAAGGTAATTAACTTAGTTCTCTATTCTTCTATAATCAGGGGCGGGACTTATTGCGTACGTCAAAATAACTAATCTGATATTTTTATAAATTTAAAGTAAAAGTAAATTAAACAGGTGGACGATTATGCCCGATAACATGTATGATGTAATTATTGCAGGCGCCGGCCCTATAGGGCTGACCGCCGGCATTGAAGCAGCAAAGAGAAATTATAAATATCTTATTATTGAAAAAGGATGCCTTGTCAATTCTATTTATCATTACCCAACAAACATGACGTTCTTTTCAACATCATCCCCGCTGGAAATAGGTGAAGTTCCGTTTGTCTCTCATGGTGATAAGCCTACGCGAAGGGAAGCGTTGGAATATTACCGCCGGACAAAGCAGTCGTGGAATTTAAATGTTAAGACCTATGAAGCTGTTTTATATATAACCGGAGAGGACGGAAATTTTATTGTAACTACCGACAAGGGAAAATATCACAGTAAAAAAGTTATTATTGCCACCGGTTTTTTTGATAAGCCGAATTATTTGAATATTCCCGGTGAAGATTTGCCGAAAGTGAAACATTATTTTGATGAGGCCCATCCTTATGCTTATTTAAAAGTAATAGTTATAGGGGCTGCAAATTCCGCTGTTGATGTTGCCCTTGAAACATACAGGCGCGGCTCCGAGGTTACTATGGTGGTAAGGGAAGACCGAATTAAAGATAATGTTAAATACTGGGTTAAACCGGATATAGAAAACAGGATTAAAGAAGGCTCTATAAAAGCATATTTTAACTCAAGCGTAATTGAGGTTAAGGACAGAAAAGTAAAAGTGCAAACGCCTGAAGGAATAATTACATTAGAAAATGACTTTGTATTTGCAATGACAGGCTATCATTCGGATTATGATTTCCTGGGTAAAGCAGGAATAAAATTTTCTGACGATAACGACAGAACCCCGGTATTTAATCCTGATACATTTGAGACCAATGTACCGGGTATTTATCTGGCGGGAGTAGTTTGCAGCGGGATGGATACTGGCAAATGGTTTATAGAAAATTCGCGTTACCATGCAGTTATTATTTTCAACCATATTGAGAATGCATCGAATGATTAAAGTTAAGCAGTAATATACTGCTAATGAACCGAAAAATTTGTTTACTAGAATGGTAGGAACTTGATTAATCAAGTTCCTACCATTCTAAGAACGCAAGTTCATTTATATCATTTTAATAATCTGTTATTTTGTGCTCATATCATG
>JARLHB010000154.1 GCA_031292465.1 Ignavibacteriaceae bacterium | reverse complement strand
TAGCCGACACAGATTTGATGGAATTCCGTGCAAAATTGAAAGACAAAAAAGATTTGATACAAAAGTTTATGGACGACCTGATAAAGTCACGTTTACCTGTTGAAAGTTAGCGAAATTAAATGATGATTTAATTACTAAGAATATCTTTTAGTAAATCAATTACTTCGGTAAGGTTTTGTGAAGCATAATCCGGCTGAATTTTTGTATCCGGGGCAAGAGGGAACCTTGTTTTGCCTGTGTAAACCATTATCCCCTTACCGCCCAGCTTTTGTGCCGGATTAATATCATTTTCAATGTCATCGCCAATCATTAAGAATGGGGAACCGGTATTAAAGCCAAGCATCTTTAATGCAGTGTTAAAATAAACAGGCGAGGGCTTGCCTATCAGGGTTGATGTTTTACCGGTAGCGAATTCAACAGCAGCTATAAATGCTCCGGCATCCAAAGCCAGTTTGATTCCATCCGGCTTCCAGAATTTGTTCTTCTGCATTGCAATAATTTCTGCACCGTTATGGACCTGATTAAATATTCTATTAAGTATTTCGTAGGTCCATTCCGTTCCCAAATCGCCGATAACAACTGCATCCGGGTTGTCATCATTAATATAATTCTTAAACCGGCTGTGTACATTTTTATCGCAATATACAGATGCGGTTAACTTTTTTTCTTTTAAGTACTCTATAGTTGCATCAACAGTTGTTATTGCATTAACCGGGAAGTTTATTCCGCAGCGGGACAAATAATTTTTTATATCGTTGCCGGATTCCCTTGTTGAATTAGTTAGAATAAAGAACGGAAGCTTTTCATCATTTAGAAAATTCAGTAATTGCGCTGCATCTTTTGCCAGTAAGCTTCCAAGCCTTATTAAGCCGTCCATATCTATTAAAATGGGAAGTGTTTTTTTCATTTTGCAGATGTTAATCGATAAATACAGTAAATTATATAATAATAAATCCGGACAAGAATATTTTTCCGAACAAATATTTTATAGGGATGTTGCACAATAAAAGCCTTCTGAATCCTCCGCCTCCCTTCCGGGAGGCACCTCCTTTACTAAAGGAGGACTTAAAAAAGTCTCCCCTTAGTAAGGGGAGTACCCCGATTTATCGGGGGGAGGGAATCAAAATGTGCACAATACTGGTAATATATTAAACTTTATGCTTTTACTTTTTCAAGAACTGGCAACTTGTATTTTGCAAACTCAAAAGCTCCGAAGAAAACTCCGGTATAGAATAAATCGCCTAAAAGAGTTGAATTGAAGAACGGGATTGCAGCGGTATAACATTCTGCTAACCCTGTGGCATTCATCGGGTACATGGCGCCGGTATACCAAAATGCAAAATTTGTAATTATAAAAAATAGAATCGACGAAGAAATTGATGCGGCCGCAATGTTTAGGACGCTTCTTTTCTTCCTAAGGGTAAAGCCGATGGCAACTATTAATGCAAAGCTTATATAAACTGCAAGGAAAGTTGAATGATATCCCAGCACTAAGTCTGAGAGCAGCATGGCGGAAAACGGCACAATAACCGCTAATTTTTTATTAGTGAAGTAAGCGCCTCCGAAAAGCGCGATAGCTGCTATTGGTGTAAAGTTAGGATAATGCGGAACCAGCCTTAAAACCGCTCCGGCTATTATCATCCCGGTAATTGTCAGAAATCTGGCGTTGATATTTATTTTGTTCATTTTAGTTCCTTTCAAAAAAATTACATGGTTTAGAAATTTTAAATATTAAAATTCCCTTAATTAACTGCTGCAATATTTTAAAACTGCAGATTTTGTAACTTCACGGGAATAGGTAAGCTGGAAAGAAATTTAGTGTGCTAACCTGGCCTTGTTCAAATGTTGAGAACTACTTCCGCGAAGGCTGATTAAAATGAATTTACGGCAGGTCTCCTGGCTGAAAACACACATATTATTTATGCAAATAATATGTGTGTTTATCACAGTTGCGCGTCAGTTCCGGAATTACACCGGATTTCCTATACTTCCCGTTATTACCGGGACACCGTAAATTTATTTGATTGTAAGAACTATACTAAGATAAAGAAAAATTTTTAATAGTTACAAGGCGGCAGGCAGAAATTATACTTACCCCTGTGCCCTTACACTTGTTTAGGGAGCAGGTAGGTTGAGAGCAAGGGCAAGGGATAAGCTTATAAAACATCAGTATTTATATTTAATAAAACATTATTTTATCAGAATTAATTTCCTTGAAGCCGTAAAGTTGTTCGTATAATCAGAAGGTGATAATACCTTTAATTCGTATACATATATGCCGCTTATAAGATTAGTACCATCGAATGTTACAGAATATGTCCCTGCTTCCTGAGAAGCATTTACTAATTTACAGACAAGCTGGCCGAGAATATTATAAACATTTAATTGCACCAGGCCCTTTGCTTTTAATGAATAAGTAATTCTTGTCTGCGGATTAAACGGATTAGGGTAATTCTGATACAAGTGATAATCCGTAACTATCTGTTTGCCATTTGTAAGAGTAGCGCCATTACCATCAGAATTTACTTCATTACTTTTAACCGGCGACGATTGAGCAAAAGACGTACTGAAAATTATAAGTAGTAAGAAAAGTGTAATCTTTGTAAAAATTTGTTTCATATTTCCTCTTTAGAAATTAATAAAAAGTATTTTAAAGATATAAAAAATATATGCAAATAATTTTTTATATAACCCCGGTTTTAGCCTAAAAATGCTATTTTATTAAAAGCATTTTTTTAATCTGTATAAAACCTTTACCTTCTGATGATTGAACGGACAATTTATAAAAGTATATTCCTGAACTTTCTAAATTGGCTTTCCAAACTACCTGATAACTGCCTGTATTTAACTTAGCGTTTAATAGTGTGGAGACACATTTGCCCAGTACGTTAAATACTTCCAGTTTAGCATGTCCTTCATTGGGAAGAGTAAATGATATAGTTGTAGAAGGATTAAACGGATTTGGGTAATTTTGACTTAAGCGGTATTCCGTAACCTGCTTGTTACTATTTGTTACGGCCGTAGAAGTTCCGTTGGATGTTCCCTTTGTCTGTGTAGTAAGAATTTCCCATGTACCACTTCCATCAGGAACTCTGCAATATGATTCGCCTGTTTGTAAAGCAGGAAATGAAATATCCTGTATAACTGTTGCAGTGCTGTCTTCCAACCATACTTCTTCACCGCTGCTTGAAAGGCCGAAGTTGCTGGTATCAGGGCCGTCGGTTACTACTACGTAAAATCCTTTCGGAGGAATTTTTGTACCCGCTGCAAAATCTTTTTTGGGCTTTGTTCCTCCCTGGCCGCCAATGTCATAAATCTTATATTTGCTTATGTCAACCGTATCTGTTGAATTGTTGTATAGTTCAATCCAATCCGGGTCTGTATCCGTCCCTCTTGAATATATTTCATTCATTACTATTGAGGAGGTTACGTTGGAAGCACCTTTTGTTTGTGTAGCTAAAATTTTCCAATTGTCAGCGCCGTCGGGTACTCGGCAGTAGGATTCTCCTGTCTTTAAGGCAGGGAAAGAAATATCCTGTATAACTGTTCCATTTGCATCTTCCAGCCATACTTCTTCACCGCTGCTTGAAAGGCCGAAATCGCTGGTATCAGGGCCGTCGGTTACTACAACGTAAAATCCTTTTGGAGAAATTTTTGTGCCCGCGGCAAAAACTTTTTTGGGCTTTGTCCCTCCCTGGCCGCCGATGTCATAAATTTTATAACTGCTTATGTCTAAAGTATCGGATGAATTATTATACAATTCAATCCAGTCGGGGTCTGCATCAGTGCCTCTCGAATAAATTTCATTCATCTTAACAGGCCCGCTGCCGTTAGATGAGCCTTTAGTTTGAGTAGCCTGAATTACCCAGGTATTACCGCCGTCGGGAACCCTGCTGTAAGATTCACCGGTTTTTAACGCCGGAAAATTTATATCCTGAATAATTGTTCCAGCTGAATCTTCAAGCCAGACTTCTTCGCCGCTGCTTGATAATCCGAAATCGCTGGTATCACTGCCGTCAGTTACAACAACATAAAAGCCCTTTGCCGGAATTACCGTGCCTGAAGGAAATCCTTTTTTAGGTTTTGTGGCAGATTGGCCGCCGTTGTCATATATTTTGTAATTACTTATATCAACCGGATTGGAAGAGTCATTATATAATTCTATCCAGTCTGGGGCCGCAGTAGTTCCCCTTGAATAAATCTCATTCATTTTAACCGGCGATGTCTGAGCAAAACTTTCGTTGAAAACAATAAGTAATAAGAATAATGCAAGCTTTGTAAAAATTTGTTTCACGTTCCCTCTGTTTTTTAATAATAAGGTCATAGAAAGATATAAAAATTTCTATTTAAATCAAGAGTTATGCAGTTTGTATCATATTTTTTATAAAATAAGTATCGGAATATTTTATCATTAAATAATATGTTTAATCATTATTAAAAACGTAAATAATGATTCTTGAATGACTATTTTTCCACCAGTCATAGAAATGGATTTTTTAGTTAGACAAAATTACCGGAAAAAAGTTTAATAACAGATAGTATAAAAGGCCAATTTTGTGGTATAAATATAATGTATGCAATGTTTTACTTTATAAAATCCGGGTTTTTACGGCTTTTGCGAGTAATCTTATAATCATTTATTTTGCATGAAATAAAAGGCAGGCAATTATAAAATATTATGCTTCAATTTACCATAATAAAAGATATTGTAATAATATTATTAGTATCCCTTCCGATAATTTTCTTTTTTAAAAAAATTAATATACCAAGCATACTTGGGTTTTTAGCTGCGGGAATGATAATTGGCCCATACGGCTTTAAATTGATTTCCGACCTGCAAAATATACAGGTAATGGCGGAAATTGGGGTGATTCTTTTACTTTTTACTATTGGCCTTGAAGTATCATTCAGCAGGTTATTAAAAATGCGGCGTTCGCTTTTTTATGCCGGCGGCTTTCAGATAGTACTTACTGTTATTTTAACTGCGGGTATTTTTTATCTTTTCAAAATTCCTTTTAACAAAGCTTTGTTTTACGGAATGCTTGTAAGCCTTTCCAGTACGGCAATTGTTTTAAAAATACTTCAGGACAGTGGTGAGCTTGAAACTCCCTATGGAAGAATTTCACTTGTTGTTTTATTACTTCAGGATGTTGCTGTTGTGCCTATGCTTATACTGCTCCCGGTACTGGGCGGCAGCAGTGATATTACAATTACAAGGGTTATCCTTCAGCTATTATACGCCTCCGGCGCTGTTGTTTTGATTGTTGTCCTGGCAAAATTCCTTATGCCCAAAATTTTATTCCAGCTTGCAAGGCTGCGTATAAGGGAAGCGTTTACTGTCGGTACGATTTTACTGCTGCTTGGTACTGCATACTTAACTAATTTAATCGGATTGTCGTTTGCAATCGGCGCGTTCATTGCCGGTTTAATTTTATCGGAATCAGATTTCAGCCACCAGATTACCGCAGAAATCCTTCCGCTTAAAGATGTATTTAACAGTATATTCTTTGTTTCCATAGGCCTGCTGCTGAATATAAATTTTGTTTATGACCACTTCCTGATTTTAGCGGGGCTGACGGCAGGGATAATTGTTTTAAAGACTTTAGTGATAGTAATACTTATTAAAGCTTTGAAATATCCTTTAAGAATAGCAATTATAGCCGGACTTACACTGTCGCAAATTGGTGAGTTTTCGTTTGTACTTTCGCAATCGGGGCTGTCATTAAATTTAATGGGAAAAGATTTTTATAATGCTTTTCTTGCATCTTCAATTTTCACAATGCTGCTTACACCATTCTTAATGAAGTTAGCGCCGGCGCTTGGCTACGGTATAGGGCAGATAGACAAATTACGTAAAGAAGATGGTAACGGACTAAAACTGACAGACCATGTGATTATTGCAGGTTTTGGCCTGAATGGAAGAAACCTTGCAAGGGTATTGAAGGAAACGGGTATAAGATATATTGTAGTTGAAATGAATCCCGAAGTAGTAAAGGAAGAAAAATCAAAGGGTGAAAATATTATTTACGGCGATATTACCCGTGAAGAAATTCTGGAAATAGCGGGAATAAAGAAAGCATCAATGATTGTATTTGCAATATCAGACCGGGTTGCTTCAAGAATTGGGCTGGATCAGGCGAAAAAAATAAATCCCGGTATTTATGC
>JARLHB010000153.1 GCA_031292465.1 Ignavibacteriaceae bacterium | reverse complement strand
TAAAAATAAGTATCCTTTTAATAAAAAACGGCACTAATAACTCTAAATTATCTCCATTTTAATAGAATATAGCAGCAGAACTTATTAGAATATTTTGCTATAAAATAATCGTTTATCCATTGCCCCTTGAATCGATATTGTTTTATCGATATATTTGTATCGATTAAAACAATGGTATGAAAAGATGGAAAAAATTGACAAAAATTTATTAGGAATCCCGGAACCGACTCTAAGGAGAATTCCTAAATATATTGATCTTCTTAAACGGCTTAAAAGCAGTAAGATCAAATATATTTCAAGCAAAATTATTGCCGACAAACTAAACCTTGATTCTATTCAGGTAAGAAAAGATTTAGCCATAACCGGCACAATAGGAAAACCCAAGATGGGGTTTGAACTGGATGAGCTTTTAACAGCATTAATCCACACTCTTAATTGGGACAATCTGAACGACGCTTTCTTAGTTGGGGCAGGAAGCTTAGGATCTGCTTTAATAGGTTACAAAGGTTTTGCCTCCTGCGGTTTGAATATTGTAGCCGCATTTGACAGTGACGTCAAGAAAGTTGGAACTCTTGTAAACGAAATTGAAATCCTGCCGGTTGATAAATTAACCGACATGATAAAGAGAATGCACATTAATATTGGAATACTTACTGTACCCGAAGATGAAGCCCAGGCAACCGCTGATGAAATGGTTGAAGCAGGAATTTCTGCAATATGGAACTTTGCACCGGCGCATTTAAAATTACCTAAAGAGATAATAGTTGAAAATGCTCAGCTGACACAATCGCTGGGTGTTTTAACACATAAGCTTGCGAAAAAACTAAACAGTGAAATAGCACCTATCAATAATTTCAAAAAATTCTAAGTACGGAGTAACGATGATTCAATCAAATACTAACGAATCGGTTATGGCAAGGAAGTTTGAAAGAGTTTGTGAAATACTTGAAGAAAACAAATACGATCCAAACAGACTTATACCGATTCTCCAGGCCATCCAGGAAGAATACAGATACCTTCCGGAAAAAATTCTAACTTTTATCGCAATTACGTTAAAGATCTCGCCTGCAAAAGTATACGGGGTAGCAACATTCTATTCCCACTTTGCTCTTGAACCTAAAGGCAGATACATAATAAAAGTATGCGACGGCACTGCATGCCATGTAAGAAATTCAAGTCCTTTGATAGATATAATCAGGGAAAAACTCAGTTTAACAGAAACAAAAAACACAACTGATGATATGATGTTCACTTTTGAAACTGTTTCATGCCTTGGCGCATGCGGCTTAGCGCCGGTTGTTGTAGTTAATGATAATGTTCATTCCCTTATGACGCCTGAAAAAACCGTTACCCTTATAGACAGCATTATAAAGGAGGATGAATATGAAGCCGTTGCAAATTAATATTGAAAAGATTAAAGAAGACTATCTTGAAAGTTCTAAGCTTTTAAAACGGCGTATAATAATATGCGCCGGAACCGGCTGCGTTGCTAATGGTTCGTTAAAGATATTTGATGAATTTAAAAAACAGCTTGAAACAAATAATCTTGATTACCTTGTAGAAGTAAAGCTTGCTGAAGAGAAGAAAGATAATATTCTTCTTTCAGGAAGCGGATGCCAGGGATTTTGCCAGATGGGCCCGCTCGTTACTGTGGAACCGGATGGTATAATGTATGTTAAGGTAAAGCAGGAAGATGTAATAAGAATTGTTGAAGACACACTTATATCAAATCAGATCGTTGAAGATTTGTTATATGTTGATCCGACTAACGGAAAGAAATGTAAAGGCACTACTGAAATTCCGTTTTACAAAAGACAGCACCGTTTTGTACTGAAAAAGTGTGGAAGAATAAACCCTGAAGATGTAGCAGAGTATATCTCTTTGGGCGGATATGAAGCGGCAAGAAAAGCTTATATGGAAATGAGTGCTAAAGATATTTGTGACGAAATTACTTTTTCAGGGCTTCGCGGCAGAGGCGGCGGCGGATTTCCAACCGGCAGGAAATGGGATGTTACACGGCCGGAACAATCAGATAAAAAATATGTAATATGTAATGGTGACGAAGGTGATCCGGGTGCTTTTATGGATAGAAGCGTTATGGAAGGAAATCCGCACTCTGTTATTGAAGGAATGATGATTGCTGCTAAGGCAATTGGCGCTGATGAAGGATATATTTATGTAAGAGCCGAATACCCGCTGGCTGTAAAAAGGCTGCGTATTGCAGTTGCACAGGCTGAAGAGATGGGGCTATTGGGCGAAAATATTTTTAACTCAGGGTTAAACTTTAAAATTAATGTTATGGAAGGCGCAGGCGCTTTTGTTTGCGGTGAAGAAACCGCTTTGATGGCTTCAATTCAGGGCCTGCGGGGTATGCCTAATCCCAAACCACCCTTCCCTTCCCAATCAGGTTTATTCGGTAAGCCGACTATAATAAACAATGTTGAAACACTAAGTACCGTTCCTTTGATAATACGACTTGGCGCTAAACATTTTATTGAACTCGGCACAAAGAAGTCTCCCGGTACAAAAACATTTGCTTTAACCGGGCATGTTGCAAACACAGGATTAATTGAAGTCCCTTTCGGTACAACCTTAAGAGAAATTGTTTACAACATAGGCGGCGGTGTAATAAATGAAGACGGCACGTTAAGCCATGAAGGATTTAAAGCCGTGCAAATCGGCGGCCCTTCAGGCGGATGCTTAACTGAAGAACATCTTGATATGCCTTTGGATTTTGATTCTTTATCAGGTATAGGAGCTATGGTTGGTTCCGGCGGTCTGGTTGTTATGAACAAGCAGACGTGCATGGTTAAGATGGCCCAGTTTTTTATGCAGTTTACACAAAAAGAATCATGCGGCAAATGCGTTCTCTGCCGCGAAGGTACAAAACAAATGCTTTCTCTCCTTACAGATATAGTTGAAGGCAGAGGAACCCCGGAGACAATCGATTTACTTCAGGATTTAGCATATGCTGTAAAGAGAGGTTCATTATGCGGACTGGGCAAAACTGCGCCAAACCCGGTACTGTCTATGCTTACATATTTCAGGGAAGAATACAATGCACACGTAATCCAGCAAAGATGTCCTGCAAAGCAGTGCAAAGCGCTCCTTACCCCATCTATTGATGCCGATAAATGTAAAGGCTGCGGCGTATGTATAAAGAAATGCCCGACCGGTGCAATTACAGGAGAAAGAAAACAAGCACATACTATTAACGAACAATTATGTATCAAGTGTATGGCCTGCTTTGATGCATGCAGATTAAACGCTGTAGTTATAGGAGAATAAAGATGAAACAGAAAACATTATTGATAAATGGAAGAGAAGTAGCATTTGGTGATGAAAGAAATTTACTTGAAGTTATACGCAATGCTAATATAGAGATACCAACTTTTTGTTATCACTCCGAATTAAGCACCTACGGCGCATGCAGAATGTGCGTTGTTGATATTGCCGGCAGAGGCATCGTTACATCATGCACAACAAAACCGCAGGAAGGGCTGGTAGTAAAGACTCACACTCAGGAAGTAAGAAATATCAGGAAGATTGCTCTGGAACTGCTGCTTGCAAATCATGACAGAGCCTGCACATCATGCGTAAAGAGTGTTAGCTGCAAACTTCAGGACCTGGCAAACAATCTTGGTATAGATAAAGTAAGGTTTAAGAAAACAGAAGTGACACTTCCTATCGATGAATCGTCAGATGCTTTAGTACGCGACCCGAATAAGTGCATCCTGTGTGGAGATTGCGTTCGCGCATGTTACGAAATACAAGGTATAGGAGCCATAGATTTTGCCCACCGCGGTTCAAAAGTAATGGTACTTCCGGCATTCGGTAAAGATTTAGCTCATGTTGAATGCGTTGATTGCGGACAATGCGCTCGCGTTTGTCCTACCGGAGCAATTACACCTAAGTATAATATAAACGATGTTTGGAAGGACCTTGATAACCCGAAGAAAACAGTTGTTGCCCAGATTGCACCTGCAGTACGTGTAGCAATCGGGGAACTGTTCGGAATGAAACCAGGAACATTATTAATTGACCAGATAGTTTCCGCACTTAAGATGCTTGGGTTCGACAAGGTTTATGATACTTCATTTGCAGCAGATTTAACAGTTATAGAAGAAGCAAACGAATTTCTTCAAAGAAAAGCTGAGAATAAAAAGCTTCCTCAATTTACTTCATGCTGCCCGGGCTGGGTAAAATACGCCGAGCAGTATTATCCTGAATTGCTGCCGAATCTTTCATCATGCAAATCGCCGCAGCAAATGTTCGGTTCAATTGCCAAGGAAATACTTCCTGAACAGCTTGGAATAAACAGAGAGGACTTAGTTGTTGTTTCTATTATGCCATGCACTGCAAAAAAAGTTGAAGCAAACCGCCCTGAATTTACACACGGGAAAGAGAAAGAAGTTGACCATGTTTTAACTACGCAGGAACTTGCTGCAATGATAAAACAGGCAGGAATTAAATTTGATGATTTAACTCCTGAATCACTTGATCTGCCTATGGGATTCAAAACAGGCGCAGGAGTAATTTTTGGAAACAGCGGCGGCGTATCGGAAGCAGTACTGCGTTTTGCTTATGAAAAAGTAAACGGAGTTAAGCTGACTAATTTTGAATTTAACGAAGTCAGAAGTGATGAAGCCATTCGTGAAGCAGAAGTTAATTTGAACGGTACTAAAGTTAAATTGGCAATAGTAAGCGGTTTAAAAAATACACAGTCGCTGCTGAATAAAATTCAAAAAGGCGAAGCGCAGTTTGACCTGATTGAAGTTATGGCATGTCCCGGCGGCTGTATTGGCGGTGCCGGCCAGCCTTTCATTCTGGAAGAAAATACAAAGAAAGAAAGGACCCGTGGTTTGTATCAATCTGATAAAACTCTCCAGCTTCACAAATCACAGGACAACCCTTATATTCAGGAATTATACAAGAATTTGTTATTAGAGCCGGGAAGCAGTAAGGCACATAAATTGCTCCATACTGGTTATAAAAACAGAAAACGTATATTAGAGACAGAATTAAATGTAATTAACGGAACTGATTCTCAAAAGCTGGAAATAAAGGTTTGTGTTGGTACAAACTGCTATCTTAAGAAGTCACAAAAATTGATTGCACAGTTGATTGGCTACGTTGAACAGAAAGGTTTAAGCAGCGCAATAGACGTAAGCGCCACTTTCTGCATGGAAAAATGCGGCGAAGGCCCGAATGTGATGATAGCCGGAGAACATATTCCGCAATGTACTTTTGACAAAGCAGTTGAAGTATTAAACAGCAAACTAAATGCGGTAATTGTACAAAAAAGTCAGAACTTAGAAGTCCAATAATGTTACAAAAAACGGTTGATAACCAAATAATTTTTACAAACAAGGCCCGGTGCAGAGATTGTTACCGGTGTTTAAGAAACTGCCCGGTCAACGCAATTAAGATAAGGGAAGGCCAGGCATTT